>JAFQLN010000145.1 GCA_017414585.1 Clostridia bacterium
CTGACGCAGGAGCATTCCCGGTTCAGTAACTCCTTCGGCACAGCGTCCGAGACGAATTTCGTTCCCGAAAAGGTGCTGCGCTGCGATCTCCCGGAGCCGTTTCACAAGGTCTGGATTCATACGGCGGATGATACGATTCGGGAACGGCTGGCACAGTGCGCGGAGGAATTTCTCGATTGCCGGGAGTTGTACAGAGAGGTCTGCTCTGCCCTTGTGAAAAGCTGTCTGACAGAACTGGTACGTGCTTCCCGCTCGGCGGAGCAGGACAGGAATATTGCGCCGATTCTCGAATACATCCGCAAAAATGCCCATGACTCCGCACTGACCAACGAGCGGATCGCGGAAGCCTTCAGCTATCATCCCCACTATCTGAGCAGCCTGATCCGAAAGCATACCGGAAAATCACTGCACCAGTATCTGATCCAGTGCAGGATCCGGATCGCCAAACGCCTGCTCGTCACCACCGGCGATTCTGTCAGCGATATCGCGTGGAAAAGCGGTTTTCCGTCCGTTTCCTATTTCATCAAGATATTCCGCAGAGAGACGGGATTTACACCGAAGCATTACCGGGACAGCACCCTTGATAAACAGCTTTGATCCCCGTTCACCGCTTTCCACCAAGGGTTTTCTGAAAAAAACTACAAATATTTTTGAAAAAGTTGTTGACAATTCCGAAAGCCGATGCTATAATAATCAAGCAGTCCGATGAGGGCGGCGAAAAATGCGGATATGGCGGAATAGGCAGACGCGCTAGATTCAGGTTCTAGTGGTGGCAACACTGTACAGGTTCAAGTCCTGCTATCCGCACCAGGAAAATGAGCAGTCGGTAAAACGGCTGCTTTTTTCTTTTTCTCAGAGATTTTGACAGGGCATTATTCCCCCGTCTCGCCGAGCAGTTTCTTCTGCTTGTACTTGGGCAGCTTGCCGACAACCGTTCTGTAGCTGTGGTCTGCCATTTCCAGAATCAGATCGTCCGGAACCTCCGCAAGCGGAAAGGTATTGAAATACGGCTGCTGCACCGGCGGACAGTGATACCCTCTGACGATGATTCCCGGAAACAGCTGTCTGTAAAAATCGCCTGTCATACGTTCACAATTGAGCGTCGCACTCTCCCTGCCCCCAAGCAGGAACAGCTGCGCAAAGATCTTCCCTTCCACCTTGATGATGTCACTCTCCGGGCCGAAGGGATGGTCGATATATGCTCCGTTTTTGGCAAGACAATAGTCGAGCAGTTCTGAATATGTCATGGGAAAACCACCTCAAAAACACAAATCGGGATCCTGTTTCGATTATAGCACATCCGTCCGGCAAACAACAGGATTTCCTGTTTCCTTTCTTTCGTCCACGTTGTATAATGGAAATACAATCAACCGGAAACGAGGTGTTCCTCCTATGAATCCCTATCCCATCAATCTACACCGTTTTGACGATACCATCGCAGAGATGGAGACCCGCGAAAATCCCCAGGGCAAGATTCTGTTGTACGGCAGCTCCTTCTTCACCAACTGGAAAGAGGCTTCCGCGCAGATGGATAAGGCAAGCGGCGGGCGCTATCCTGTTGTCAACCGTGGTTTCGGCGGCGCTACGGTGGATGAGCTGCTCTATTATTACCGCAGGCTGGTGGTGCCCTGTGCCCCAAAGGCAGCCATTTTCCGCATCGGTCCCAACGATATTTTTCGGGGCTTCAATGCAAAGGAAGCCTGGGCGATGGCATGGCGGCTGATGGAGTTCCTGCGGGCGGATTATCCCGGCATCAAGCTGATCATGCTGTGCGTGTTTGAGTATCCCTCCACCAAGGAAGAGCACAAGCCCCTCTACCGGGAATTCAACGCCCTCC
>JAFQLN010000146.1 GCA_017414585.1 Clostridia bacterium
CCATCTCGGGCTTTGCCAACGCAGTGACTTCCTCTGCGGTGGACGCGAAAACCGAAGGCTTTGTCCTCGGTGTGGGAGCGAAAATCTTCACCATTGCGGGACCCGTTATCCTGTACGGCATCTCGGCAGGTGCGGTGTATGGCGTGATTTACTGGATAATGCAGATGATATAGTTCAAAAGACTGCTGTGATAGGAAAACTCTGATACTGCTTTATATCCGGATTTCCCGGAACCCATTGTCGTCAAGAACAGTCAATTTATCAAAGCCGATCTCCCTGAGATGCATTTTTGTCTCATTAAATTGAAAGGCAAGGGTGTCCGCACTGTGGCTGTCGGAAGACAGAATGACTGCGGCCCGGTTCTTCCGCAGAATATAAAGCAGATTCTCATAAGGATAAGGAGACGATCGCAGTCCCCTTGCCATAGCTCCCGTATTCACCTCGAAGATGCAGCCTCTCCGTATCGCTTCAAGGATATACGTTTCCGCAATTTCAGTATACCGGGGATTTTTCAGAAACAGACTCTCACCCAATTCATCGAATTTCGTAATCAGGTCAAAATGTCCGATGATATCCGGTTTTCTGAGACAGATATAATCGCAGAATCGGCGGTAATAGGCTTCGGCAAACGCCAGACAGTCATTGTCAAACAGGGACAGACAGGTTTTGAAATACGCATGGTTCGAATCGATAGGATAGTACCTGCCGTCTTTTTCGATATAATGGCACGAACCGATCACATAATCGAAGCTTTCCCGGTGAAGGGGACTGAAAGCATCCTCCTCAATCCCGGTGTATATCTGTATTCTGCCTTTGTATTCTTCTTTCAGTCTGCGGATTTCCTTTATGTAGCCGGTCAGGTCTTTCATACAGTAACGCAGATCATATTCCGTAAAGCCGTGATCCGAAAAACCGATGGCAGTAAATCCCGCATCCACGGCTGCCCGGACAATTTCTTCCGGCGTGTTTTTTCCGTCGCTGAAAGCGGAGTGTATATGATAACTATACATGACTGCGTTTATCCTCTTTTCCGTTTTTCAGCCGGGTGATCTGCGCAATGACAAAATCAATCCCCAGCGTTTTCACAAGCAGCCCGAGAAACGATGCGATCAGAATAACCCAATCGGATAAAAGTCCACCCGCAATGACAATCAGGATGTCCGTAAGCAGCAGCGCTTTCCCGATTCTGACGCTGGAATATTTCTGAATGATCAGAGCAATCACATCGGTGCCCCCGGAACTGGAGCGCACCAGAAACAGAATGCCGCTGGCAGCCGCAATGATTCCCGCACCGACCAGTGCCGAAACCGTCTGATTCCGGATGACAGGGGATTCAAAAACAAGTATCTTCTCGAACAGGCCGATGAATACGGTTGTCAGGGAAGACCCAACCAAAGTTTTCACCCCCATGCTTTTTCCGAGAACCAGAAAAGCAGCAAGGATCAGGGAAAAATTGATCACCATCAGGATATTCGCCGGCGAAAAGGGCAGGAAAAAATTGAGAATCACGGAAATCCCGCTGGTACCGCCGAGCAGTAAAGAATGGGGGAAAATAAACAATACGGTGCTCAGGGCATAAATGGCACTGCCTGCCAGGATCAGCAGGTATTCTGTGACCCATGCTGCATATTTCCTGCTCATGAGAAAACTCCTTTACAAACGGACTTCCGATATTATACCACACCGCTGTTTATATGTAAATGTTTTCCCCGCGAACTTTTTTTCACTGCCGGCATACATCATGCCCGGAACAACCGCAAACAACTGGCCGCACTGCGGCAGAAGGGATGGATTCATGAAAAACACAACACTGACACCCCGTACTCCCGTATACATCATCGGCAGTGCCTCCGTAGTCGGACAGCAGGAGAGGAAAGGTCCCATCGGCGCTTCCTTTGATATATCCGAAAAGGACGATTTCGGCATGGACTCCTTTGAAAAGGCAGAGGCAAAAATGCAGTGCCTTGCCCTCGGATGCGCCATGTCCAAAGCGGGACTGACGGAAGCCGACCTTGACTGTATGCTGGCCGGCGACCTGATCAACCAGTGCATTTCCTCAAGCTACGGTCTGATGGACTACCGGATTCCCTATTTCGGTCTGTACGGCGCCTGTTCCACCTGTGCTGAGGGACTTCTTCTCGGCACCCTCCTCTGCGGCTGTCAGCAGGACATCACCCGGTGCGCCGCCGTTACTTCCTCCCACTACTGCTCCGCCGAGCGCCAGTTCCGTTTTCCTCTGGAATACGGCGGACAGCGTGCGCCCACCGCACAGTGGACCGTCACGGGTGCGGGTGCCTTTCTTCTCTCCGCCAACCAGGAGGACATCTGCCGCATGGGAGGCACCTGTGCCGCAGAAATCGCAGAATGCCTGCCGGGATGCATCATTGACAGAGGCATCAGCGATGTGAACAACAGGGGGGCTGCCATGGCTCCCGCTGAGGTTCACACCCTGACCCGGTATTTTGAAGCCGGTCATTCCCCGTCGGAATTCGATCTGATCGTCACCGGAGACCTGGGAAAAGAAGGC
>JAFQLN010000147.1 GCA_017414585.1 Clostridia bacterium
CAGAAAAAAGAAGCAGAAGCACAAAACCAATGGGGACTGAAATATCAATATTCTGAAGTGAAAGGAGGAGAGAGCCATGCCGCCATGACAGTGTGAATGTCAGCAGGCGGATGTGAAAATGAGTGAAACGGCACGGGAATGCAGTTCATCCCACTGTTTCATGCACATACCCGGAACTGCAAATAATAACAGGGAATTTCACTAAGAAATCCCGCAAGGAGGATTTATCATGTTCAAAAAAATTATGTATTTCCTGATGGCATCCGTTGTTCTGATGACCTGTGCCGGTGTGCATCTGATGGCTGCAGAAGGCGAACTGCCTACGGCATCCGTTGTAGAGGGCGATCTTCAGAGTTATTCCATTGATACCCTTGTTGACGGTGTGTATGGCAGCATGGAACCTGCCAATGACAGTATGCAGCTTTTCTGCAACGGTACTTACCTGGGCGTTCTTTACACCGGCCTGACTGCGGAAATTGATTTTCATGAAGTCAAGAGCTTCGACGAAATGTCCATCGGTTTTCTGCATGACGGATACAAATGGGGCATTGATTTCCCCGAGACTGTCACATTTGAAATTTCGACAGATGGCAGCACCTTTGAAGAATATGCAGTAATTGATATGAGCGAACTTCTTGAGGAAGAAGAATTCTGCATTTACAGAGCAATTACCCCTACAAAAACTGCAGAAGCACAGTATGTAAGAATTACGGTCGTGCCCAGACTTGAAGCTGCATGGTTCTTCATGGACGAATTCACCATCCATGAACTGGGAGGTATTTCCCTTGAAGAAGCTATCGCAGAAGCGGAAATAGCTGCTGCAAAAGCTGCCGAAGAAGCCGCTGCAAAAGCTGCCGCTGAAGCTGCTGCCAGACCTGCCCCAACGCTTATTGAAGGCGATCTCCAGAGCTATTCTCTCAGCACCCTCGTTGACGGCGTTTACGGCACTGTAGTGGATGATGGCTCAAAGAATTTCAACAATGGCACTTACACGGGTGTTCTTTACACCGGTCTGACTGCAGACTTTGACCTGCGTGAAGTCAAGACCTTTGACGAACTGTCCCTCGGTTTCCTCAAGGACGGTGTAAAATGGGGTATCGAGATTCCCGCATCCGTCAAGTATGAAATCTCAGCAGATGGCAGTACCTTCGAGGAATATGCTGTTATCGATTTGAGCGGACTTACTTTGGACGAAGAATACTGCGTTTACAGAGCTGCTTCTCCGAAAAAGACTGTTCAGGCACAGTATATAAGAGTCACCGTAACGCCTAAAGAAGGCGCTGCATGGTTCTTTATGGATGAACTCAGCTTCAACGAAACGGAAGCTCTTCCTGCCGAAGAAGTGACTGTTCCCGCTGAAGAAGTATCTGCTCCCGCCGAAGAAGAAACAGTTACCGCTCCCGCAGTTGAAGAAACCGTTGTTCCTTCTGCAAATGATAAAGCTGAGACAGCTCCGCAGACTTTTGATATGATCAGTGTTATGTTCGTTCTGTCCGCTGTTTCCGCGCTGGCACTCTCTGCTGTAAGAAAGAAAAAGTAAGAACGATGCACGAAGCCGGCTGAACAGACAGTCGGCTTCCCCGTTTACCCGATCAGATGCCTATGCGAAGATGATCATGCCTGCCTGTAACGGGCAATATATACTTGACAAAACAACCGGGATACAGTATGATGAAAAGCAGAAGGAGGGATGAGAATGAACGATATGCCAAAGCCGACAGAGCAGCGCTATCATCTGGACAGATCCTATCTGCAGAAGCCGGTGCGATACAAAGATATATCCCTGATCCAGATCGGTCGGCTGCACTGCACACCTCACACAGTGGTGGAAAAGCACACGCACCTGAACTGGTTTGAGCTGACCGCCATAACCGATGGATGCGGCGTGATCGGCACCAATGGGGACAGCATCCGTGTACGCAGCGGCGATATTCACTTGTCGTTCCCCGGAGACTTTCACGAAATCTGCACGGATACACAAACACCTCTCAAGTGTGATTTCTTTTCCTTTTTTCCTGAAGATCCCGAAATTCTGCAGGAAATGGAAGCGATTGCACAATACCGGTATCCTGCCCGCAAGCGCCTTTTTTCCGATGAGCGGATTGTCTATCAGATCAGCAACGCTATTGCGGAACTGAACGATCCCGCTGCGCACAGCACCCGAATACTGGAAACAATTTTTTTACAGATCGTTCTTTATCTTCTGGATGATCTGCAGCGGGAAGAAAGTTTGCCTTTAAAAAGAAAAATCAGACACCCGGAAGAACTTTGTTTTCAGATGATGCACTACATTGATACGCATCTGTACAGGATGCGCAGCCTGTCGGAAATAGCGGATTCGCTCAATTACAGCTACAGTTATCTGTCCGAGCTGTTCCGGCAGAGTACGGGAGATACCCTGCAGAACTACTACCGCATTCGCAGACTGGAAGCAGCGAAACAGCTGATTGGGGAAGGAAAGCTGAAAATCGGTGAAATCGCCGAACTTTTGCAGTATTCCTCCATCTATACTTTCAGCCGTGCATTCCGGGAACAGTTCGGCGTTTCCCCGACTGATCTGCGCAAGAAGAAATAATGATAAATTTTACAGAAACATCCATCATTTACAATCGTGAATCACGTATGTATAATGGAAGAAACAAGCAACTATTAAGGGAGTTATCATGAACGGATATCAGCGGGTTATGCACGCACTGCGTTTTGAAGCAAGCGACAGAGCTGCGATCGTTCCCGAGTTAATTCAGCACAATCTGGAAATTGCCGGAGAAACACACCGTGCTTTTTCCAGCGATCCGCAGGTCATGTGCAAAGTCATTCTGACCGGGCTGAAAAAATATGAAACGGACGCGGTCTATGTCAGTTCCGACAATTATATGATCGTGGAAGCCATGGGCGGTCAGGCAGTACTGCCTCCGGATGCTCCGCCGGTTCTTTTGAAAACGGCTGCCGCCTCCATAGAAGAAGCACTGGCACTCGCTCCGCTTGATGTGACCAAAGGGCGAATTCCCGTTATTCTGGAAGCTACGCAGATGCTGCGGGATATTCTGAAAGACGAAATCTTTGTCAAAACCTGCATCGATTCCGCTCCTTTTTCAGCTGCTTCTGCTGTTCTCGGACCGCAGAATTTCATGTACAGTCTGATGGATGAACCCGAGATGTGCCACCGGTTTCTTGAAAACTGTACCGAATCGGTTATTCGATACGGTATTGCCGCTGCGAAAGCCGGTGCACACGGTCTTGCCTTCGGGGATTCACCTTCCGTTATGCTCGGTAGGGAGATGTACGAAGAATTTGCTTTGCCGTATGCGCAGAAAGCCATCCGTACATTGCAGCAGGAAACCGGTCTGCCCGTGTTTTATCATATCTGCGGGGATACCCGGCATATTCTTGACCTGATGGTACGGACCGGCGCCGACTGTCTGGAAATTGACAGCCTTGTTCCGATGGCGTACGCGAAGGAAATCGTAAACGGTGCGTGTGCGCTGGAGGGCAATGTCAGCACGATTGAAGCATTTTTCCAGGGTACTCCGGAGGATGTACGCCGGGAGACAAATGCCATTCTCGATCTGTTCGGAAACCGCGGCGGGGTGATTCTCAGTTCCGCCTGTGAAATTCCGAGACTTTCCCCCACTGAAAATGTCCGTGCACTGACTGACGCAGTTTTCAGCTATCCCTACCAGCAGGCAGAATAAACTGCTTGATTATTTTTTGAAAGGAATTACACTTATGAAAAAGCTGCTTTCCGGTACTCTTGCAAACCTTCTTTTACTGCAGGCACTTGCATCCTGTGCTGCTGACGAAACGGAAAATCCGGTCAACAACGCCGGTTCCGTTCAAACAGAAGCAAACGAAACATCTTCTGACACCGAAACGGAATCCGATGTTCCCGTTTTTCCCGAAATGACTTTCAACGGAGAAGACATATGCTTTCTGACAGAGTACAGAAATGGTGATATTTACGCCAGCATCGAAATTTATGCAGAAGGCATTGACGGAACGCTGATCAACGACGCTGTATACGAGCGAAATCAGCTGATTGAGGGACAGTTTGATATCCTCATCACGCAGGAACGGCTGAACAACGCAGATAAGGTAGCGGCAACCAGTATTTTGGCACAGGACAATGCATATGATGTCGTCATGCCGTACCTGAATGCTTCAACCAGAAATGCCCTGGAAGGATATTATCTGGATCTGAATACTGTCGATAATCTTCATTTGGAAAACAAATGGTGGGATCAGAATGCGAATGAGACGCTCAGAATCAAGAACAAGCTGTATTTTTCCACCGGTGACATCAGCATTCTTGACAACGAATGTATGCTTGTTCTTTTCTTCAACAAGCCGATGATCAGAGATTTCCAGCTGGACAGCCCTTACGATCTTGTCAAGGAAGGCAAATGGACGATAGATGTTCTGCAGGATATGAGTGAAACGATCAATCACGACCTCAACGGCGACGGCGAAATGACACTTGAGGACGACCGTTTCGGTCTGTATGTATTCCCTAATACCCCCATGGCATTATTCTTTGCTTCCGGCGAAAAAATTACTGCTCTCGATGCGGAGGGCAATCAGCAGCTTGTTATGTACAATGAGCGATCTGCGGATGTAATCAACAGGATTATGGAACTGACGCTTTCCGACAATGTAATTTCCGGTGATTATGTCCTTTCCGAAGAGGCATTGATGCAGGGACGTCTTCTTTTTGGTGCATGGGCACTGACAGAAATTGCAAGTCTGCGTGACAGCGAACAGGATTTTGGTATTCTCCCCTTCCCGAAATACGATGAGGCGCAGGAGAGATATCACTGCATCATCAGCACGATTCTGACTCCTATGGTGAGCATTCCCGTGACCAATGCCGAACCCGATAAAGCAGGTTTGATATTGGAAGCAATGGCATACTATTCTGTAGACACACTGACACACGCTTATTATGATAAAGCTCTCAACGGCCGCTATATCCGTGACACGGAATCCAGCGAAATGTTCGATATCATGTTCGCCAGTGCTGTTTATGACTTCGGTTACATTTTCAATGTAGGTGGTTTGGGCAATCTGCTTGAAACAATGTTCAATAAAAAATCTACTGCGTTTACTTCCTCGTATAAAAGAATGAGCAAGAAAGCACTGAATGAAATTGAAACGATCTTTGGTGAAGCTGCTGTAAACTGATTGCTGCATCAGGAGATACCAGCCGCGCGATTTCTCTGATAAACCAACCACGACCGGGTTATCTTATATAAGGATAGCTCGGTCTCTTTTTGGTGACAGCCAAAATAAGACTGCCGCACGGGACAGTTCTCTCATAATCATCAGCCAACATCTGAAAACGAGTTTCGGCTTTTTTCGTTGTATCGGACAATGAGTCTTGTTTTTGCGTATATGACTCACTCATATACTGTTCTTCAGGAATACGAAAAAGCAATAGCGTTTCTCTGCACTTGCCGGACAACTCCAGTCTTCTGCCCGGAACAGTGCTGGCAATATTGCCGTTCGCAATCCGATGCATTTTTCGATGAAGATAAAGCATAGCTTTACTCTAAGAAATCTTCCGGCAAATAATCTCCTGTCCCTTATAGTTCAGAGAGCTTTCATACAACAATACATCATTTTCATAAAAAAACCTCTCTTTCCGACGCGGCTGCAGATTACCGCATCGAAAGAGAGGTTTCTCTGTTTATCGGGATATAGTTTCACACACGGTCAGATGCATCAACCGTATCGGAACCTGCTGTACCGCAGAACGAACAGAATTGGGAGCTGTCAGCTCAGCGGGCATTCCGTGATGCACTTTTCCGCGTTGCCGGGACGTCCCTTGGTGATCGGATCGCGCTGACGCAGTCCGGCATCCAGCTGTTCCACCGTGACCTTGCCCACAGGCATCAGGTTCATCTTCGAGCCGAGGCAGTCGTCACCGTCCGCGTTCGTCAGGACATACCGGGAAGCCCACTGGCAGGTAACGGTGTCAAGCGGAATGTATCTGCACGCATTGCCGTCGATGCTGATCGAAACAGCGTCATCCTCGCACAGTGCCTTCATCGGGCAGGCAGTGATGCAGCGGCGGCATCCGGCACAGGTCTTTTCCTGAATCGTATTCGGGAGAACGGCATCCGCTTCCAGTTCCGCGTCGGTGACAATGCAGATGAAGCGCTGGTTGACGCCGTATTTCTTCGTGTACAGACTGCCCGCGTAGGTCAGCTCACCCAGACCTGCCGCAGCAGCTTCAAAGGAGCAGTCGAACGGGGAAGCATATTCACCGCGCGGCGATGCGATCGGAGAACCCATGCCGAGCAGATCGCGGGTCAGGACAGCCTTTTTGCCTGCACGGCGGAGGGCTTTCACCAGTTCATAGCCGATCATGGAAAGCTCGTTCTGCGCCTGCGACTGAGCGAAGATGAACGGACCGACCGCTTCGGCAGGTTCCCGTCCGGCACGTCTTGCGCTTTCACCCGGATAGCTGATGCCCACCACGATGACGTTTTTCGCGTCTGCCAGATAATCGGTTGTGCTGTACAGAGTACGCTGGGTTTCGGTGATCACGGGATCGAAGACGCGGAAAATACCGTTCTTGTCGCGTACATTGAAGAGTTTTTCCCCATCCTTGACCGGGCGAAGCTGATCGGCAACGCTGTCCATGCGTGCAGCAGGCGCAACGCCGAGCATATCCGCGCCGAATTCCTTTGCGGCCGCTTCCAGAGATTCCTTGAGGGTCAGCTTCGACGCAGTGCCCGTTTTTTCCGTGAGATACCAGTCTTTTTCTTCCAGCGGCGCATCGGTGATGACGATCATGGAAGTGGTCGTATCGCCTTCGGGCAGATCCCATGCGATGTACGGGTCAACATACTGCCGCAGGGAACGCATATTCGGCATGGTGCTGTAGCCCAGCTGTTCGATTTCGCGTGCAATGTCATAGTTTGCGTAGCCCAGACCCAGACCGACAGCGGAGGATACGGGTGTACTGTGACGATGGGTCAGCGCGGGGGAGGTTGTCTTGTCCGGTGCCGGCATGACTGCGGAAATCACAACGACATTCTTCGCGCCCGGCATCTTCGCTGTCAGATCACAGCCGCGTTCTGCGAGGGTTTCGGCGGATACAATCGTGATGCGGTCAGCGTGGTACTGCAGTCCGATGCAGCTCATGCGGTCGTATACGGCGCGGCTGATCGGCTGATCCGGATCGGCGAAGGGACGGATACGGCGGTTGTACGGAGAGTAGCTTTCGTCGCGGAAGCGTCTATTCTTCGGTACGCAGACCTTGATGCACACACCCATTTCACCGCCGCGGCGACCCTTTTCCGCTTCACGTTTGATGATGGCTTCTTCCGTGACAACATCGGGAATGACGTCGTCCAGATCGAGGTCAAAGTGTTCGCCCCACGCGCATCTCCACAGATTCTTGTTTGCAAAGCGGTGCTTGTATACTTTTCCGTCCGTGTCGCGGATATTGAGCATATTCACGCCGTTCACTTCCTTGCGGTAAGCGTCGGTCGGGCAGCAGCGGATACATTCGCCGCACATATCGCAGAGCGTTCCGCCGGGGAGCAGGGGAGTCGGCTCGAGTTCCGCGTCGGTGATGATCGAAACAAAACGGTTGCGCGGGCCGAATTCGGGCGACATTGCCAGACCGTTCCAGCCAAGCTCGGTCAGACCGGCACATACACTCGCGTAAATATGCGACATATCGGGGGAGAAGACTGCGTCCAGTTCCTTGTAATTGCGGTAGCGCCAGATGTTCGAGGAGACAATCGGTACGGCGTTGTAGCCGTTGTTGTCGAGAAAATGACCAATGGTGAAGGAGATGTGGTCGAGCTTGGTGTTCATGGTATACTGAACTGTGTACGATTCAAATACCTGGCTCTTACCGTGTTCGCCGCCTTCGAGCTCCATGGTTGCGGTCGGATGCTGAATTGCGCAGACGATGACAGTCTTTGCAGTGGGCATAATTCCTTTCGGGCTCATTTTGATCGGTGCTTCATCGAAACGGCTGATGTTTGCAAAGCCGACCAGATCCGCGCCGAGTTCATGTGCCAGCGTCTTGATGCGCTGTGTCATGCGAATGTCCATACTTCTTTCCTTTCTGATGTTCAGATGATTCTGGATGATTCTGTATGTTTACCGGCTTTCAGTACCGGATTCCAGTTCTCTTGCCGCACAAAGAAGAGCTGCGGTCAGTGCGGGTTTGTCATTGGCACGGAAGAGCGGCAGAAAAATACCGACTGCTGTCCGCACCGCGCCGCCGGAATCGCGGATGGATGCTGCCGCTTCATAGATGGATTCTTTTTCGCGGGTGTAGTATCCGGCTGTCCGGTGTGCCTGCAGCTCTTCGAGGAACGCGGCGATTTCTTCATCGGAAGGATTTTCTGTGCCGGGAATGCCGTTTTCGGCAATGTGCGCTTCAATGACGTCAGAAGGCTGTTCGGACAGAAGCAGCATCCCCGTGGCGGTCCGGTAGATTTCCTTCGCTTCGGGATAACGGTGGTTGACCGTGACAGCAGACTGGTCCATGACGCGCAGAAGAACATAGCGTTCCTGCCCGCGCCAGACGCTCAGGACTGCCGACGCCTCTGTCTCTGCTGCCAGCCGTTCCAGAATCGGCTTTGCCCGTGTCAGGAGAACTTTGTCATAGTCCATGGTGCTTCCGGTCAGCATATACGCGCTGACGCCGAGCTTCCAGCGTCCGTTCACACGTTCGAGATAGTTCCGTTTTGCCAGTACCTGCACGATATTGGAAACGGTTGTCGGCTTTTCTCCGATGGCAGATGCAATGGCGGAGAGTGTTTCTCCCTCCGGTTTGGAGGAGAGAAATTCGAGAATATTGAGGGATTTGTGGATTACTTTAATCATAATTCAATAATGTTGAATGCAATTCATTTATAATGGATTTTTTCTACATTATAGCATGACAGTCTGTTTTTGTCAAGGGGAAAGGAATAAAAAAGCCTCTCAAAAAGAAAAAAAGTCTCCCGCAGTACAGCGTGTACCGTCAGGGAGACTTTGTGTTCGGTTACAGAAGTGCCGCCAGTGCGTCCACATCTTCTTCACGGGTTGCCCATGAAGTTGCAAAGCGGACGACGGTGTGGTTTTCGTCGAGCTTGATCCAGAAACTCAGCGTGACGTTTTCGCGCAGTTCCAGAAGCTGTTCATCTTCGAGGACAACAAAAATCTGGTTTGTCGGGGAGTCGATGAAGAAGCGGTAATTCTTTTCGTCAAAGATTTTCCGCAGTTTATCCGCCATGGCGATTGCGTTTGAGGCGATATCGAAGTACACATTGTCCGTGAACAGCGCGTCAAACTGCACGCCGACGATCCGGCTTTTTGCGAGCATGGCGCCGTTCTGCTTGACGATGGTGAGAAAATGCTTCGGCGCGTTGTTTTTCGGGAACACAACCGCTTCGCCGCAGAGCGCACCCACTTTGGTTCCGCCGATATAGAATACGTCGCACAGCGCAGCGATCTCCGCCATGGTGATGTATGTGCCGGGAGTCATCACGCCGTAGCCGAGTCTTGCACCGTCGAGAAACAGGGGCAGATCATAGGCACGGCAGACCTTTGCCAGCGCTTCGAGTTCGGCTTTCGTGTACAGCGTACCGAACTCGGTCGGATGGGAGATATATACCATGCCGGGGAACACCATGTGCTCGTGGCTTTCGTCGTCGTAGAAGGTTTCGAGATACGCCTGCAGAGACTGTGCATCCAGCTTTCCGTCCCGATGAGGCAGTGTGAGAACTTTGTGTCCGGACAGCTCCACCGCACCGGCTTCGTGGCAGGCAATATGTCCGGTTTCTGCGGCAATCACGCCTTCGTAGGAGCGGAGCATCCCCGCGATGACGGTTTTGTTCGTCTGCGTGCCGCCGGTGAGAAAGTAAATATCGGCATCGGGAGCTTCGCAGACTTTGCGGATTTTCTCTTTTGCGGAGAGGGAATAGCGGTCACTTCCGTAGGGCGCGAGTTTTTCGTCATTGGTGCGGATCAGCGCTTCGAGAACGGCAGGACACGCACCTTCGGTGTAGTCATTTTCAAAATACAGCATTTTTAAAACCTCGGTTCTGTTTTTTAAGATTTATGTTTATTATAGCACAGCAAAGACCCGGATGCAACATATATGTAAAAGAAAAAGCCCATCCCGGGAAGGGACAGGCTTTGGTATGGAACAGAGATTACTGAGCCTTTTTGATGGAAGTGATGTGCGGGTTTGCACCTTCGTACCAGTAGAGGTAGCCTTCTACATCAACAACATCGCCGACTGCGAGTGTGCCAACGGTGGTGTAAACATCGGAATCCGTACCGGTGAGGTAAACTTCTACGCAGAAGGAGTAGCTTGCGCCGCCGTGACCGAGGGTAACGTAAATGTCGTCGCCGGGTTCGCCGTTCCTGTATTCGATCGCTTCAACGGTCATGCCCTTGAAGGATGCGAGCTGGTTCTGATACTTGATGAGGTCTTCGGAAGCGAGCTTGTCGGTGAGATCAACGGGTTCTGCGATGTAGCTGCCTTCGAGGATTTCCCACTTTGCATCAACGATTTCAACTTCGCCTGCCCATGCTGCCTTGAAGCCGGTTACCTTGATCTTGGTGCCGGGGACGAGCTTGTTGTATTCTTCTTCGGTGCAGGGCATTTCATAAATGAAATATGCGCCTTCTTTGTCCTGGGTATAGAAAGTACCCTTGTTGTCCCACCAGGACTGCTTGCCCTGAACGTAGGTTTCGATAACAACTTCGCTGTCCAGTGCGGCAGCATCGTATTCCGCGTAGGTCATAACGCCTTCACCCTTGACATCGGGTGTTTCAGCGGGTTCGGATGCACATCCGACAACTGCGACGGACATGACGAGTGCGAGAAGCATTGCAATGATCTTCTTCATTTTTTATCTCCTTTGATTGCTTTTCCGCCATCGGACGGAATCGTTTGAGAAAGCGGAAAGTGCATTTCGGACACCTTTCGTTTTCATTTCGTACATATTTAATTGTACGCAAAACCGGTCAATAAGTCAATGTGAATTCTATCCATTTTTTGTCTTCATTTTTTGGATTTTTTGACCAGTCCGACTGCGAGATATGCGAGAATACAGATCCAGACGCCGCCGAGCGCGGAAAGCAGGAGAACGGAGGCGGCAGGGAGCGGACCGAAGTCCGTTTTTGCCGTTACCCCCTGTGCCTTCTGGTCGAGGCGGTAGAGGGAATTCATTTCCGCGTACAGCTCGTCAAAATACGCTTCGTCCACCGTTTCCTTGCGGCGCACGGACTTGGTGACCTCCTCGATCATCTGACCGGCTGCGCTGCGGAGCGATGCCGAACCGTTGAAGACGGGCGTGACGAAGGTTTGGTCCACATGGCTGAGCAGGAGTTTGGACGCCTTGATTTTGACCTCGTAGTAATAATCGTTGTCCTCGCCTTCGCGGGAGAGATAGTCGGTGTATGCAGTCGAAGTCTGCGCCTTGGTCGTGACGGGCACATAGCCTTCGGTGTTGGCATACGCGATCTGCACTTTGTTTGTAAGCATATACTGCATGAACAGCCACGATGCGAGAACTTCCTGCGGGTCGGACTTATTGAAGATGCACATCGACGGTCCCTGTGAAATCATGGCGGGATTGTCCGGGTCAGCCTGCGGGATCGGCATCACAGCCGTTTCAAACTCGACGATATTTTCTTCGGCAATGTCGATCAGCGGCGCATCCGAACCCATCCAGGTAGCGCCTGCCGTGGAGTCCACAGCGAAGACGCACTGTCCGGCATTCAGGAAATTGGCGGGATAGCTGGATATCTTGAAGGTCGAGAACGCGCTTTCGCCGACATTGTAAGCAATCGTTTTCAGGATTTCTTCTGTGGTGTCGTTGAAAATGAGGATTTCGCCCGCCTGCGTGGAGTAGTCCGCGCCCATCTGACGGAGCATCTGGATCATCATGTTGTCCGTGGATTTGTAGATGAACGGGATCATGACCTTCTGACCGTTCAGAAGATAGGTGCCGTCCGCATCCTGCTTTGCCGCCGCACGGGAGACTTCAAAGACGAAATCCCATGTGAGCACATCGGGCAGGGTGTAGCCGAGCTTTTCGACATAGGTTTTGTTGATATAGCACGCTTCCGTTGAACGCATATAGGGAACAGCGTAATGCGCACCGTCAATCACACATTCCGCGAGGAACTGCGGGACGATTTCTTCCGCTGTCGGCGCGTCAAACTTCACCGCGCTGCCGCCGAGCCCGTATTTTTCATGCTCGAACAGCTCGTCCAGAGGAACAACCACGTTCGTACCGGTTTTATAGGTCGCAATGTGGTCGGGGTAGGTGATGCACACGTTCGGCGTGGTGTTCGTCGAGATGTTCGTGATGACATCGTTGTAGATCCTGCCGTAGTCGGTGTAAAGCCGCAGATTGACTTTGATATTCGGGTAGACAGCCTCGAAATCTGCAATGGCATCTTCGTATATCCCCACCTGCGTGAGGTTTGTGTCATTCTTCGCCCAGAACGTGATTTCGTAGGTCTTTGTTTCGTCAAATTCTTCCGGAATCACAAACGGATCCATGCCGCGGGAGCCGTGACAGGAGGCAAGAAGCGGCAGCAGGGTGAAAACTGCCAGCAGCAGCGCAAGGAGTTTCTGTATTTTCATCCCTTCGTTCCTCCTCTCGCAACGCCTTCCATAATCTTGCTGCGGAAGATGAGGAACAGGACAACCAGCGGGACGGAAATGACCACAACCGCTGCCATCATCGCCGGAATGTTCTCCCGCCCGAAGCCGTTTTCGCGGATCTCCTGAATGCCGTTGGAGACGAGGTAATACGCTTCGTCGTCCGTGATCAGGCGCGGCCAGACATAGGAGTTCCAGCATTCGATGACCTTGAGAATCGTGATTGTAACAATTGTCGGGCGGCTGATCGGAATCATCACGCGGAAGAGATATTTCAGGTCGGATGTACCGTCCACCTTTGCGGCGTAGTAGAGTTCATCGGGAATCTGCGCGAAGTTTTCTTTGAGAAGATAGATATAGAAAACGCTTGTCACCGACGGGAGAATCAGTCCCCAGAAGGTGTTCCGCAGATCCCAGTTCGTAATCGTCTGGAAATTTGTGATGATCACCAGCTCGTTCGGAATCATCATGAGCGCGAGAAACAGCGTGAAGACGAGATTCTTGCCCCGGAATTCCAGTCTTGAGAACGCGAACGCCGCCGGAATGATCACAACCAGCATGAGTGCGGTCGTCGACACGGTGAAAATGATGGTATTCAGAAAATACTTCGCCAAAGGAACCGCCGTGAATGCGTCGATGTAGTTTTCAATGGTCGGGGAGAGCGTGATGAACTGCGGGATGTATTCCGCGTTGTAGGATGCGTAGCTTTTCACGGAGGAAAGAATCATCCAGTAAAACGGGAACAGAACCATGACCGCCCACAGAACAAGGAACGTGTAGAGGATGATATGGAGCACGGTTTTTCGTCTCTGCGCGGCTTTTTCGATTGCTTCGTAATCGGTATGTTTTGTCTGATTCATTGTATGCTTTCCTCCTTTCTCAGTAGTGGACGTGCTTTTTGGAGATGAGCAGGTTGATGACCGTGATCGTCAGCACGATGGCAAAGAGAATGATCGCCGCCGCAGACGCATAGGACGGGTATCCCCCGCTGTCGCCGTAGAGCATATCGTAGATATAACCGACGATGGTGTTCATTTCCGCTGCATTGAGGTTTGTGCCGAAAAGCGCCACCGCATCGCTGTATGCCTTGAACGCGCCGATAAAGCCGGTGATGATGAGATAGAAGAGGGTCGGGGAGATCATCGGGAGCGTGATTTTCGTAAACACTCTCCAGCGCGGGGTTGCGTCGATTTTTGCCGCATTGTAGTAGTCCTGCTTCACGGATGCGAGGGCGGAGGTGAGAATCAGGATTTTGAACGGCATGACAACCCAGATCGTATAGAAGCACAGAACGAACATTTTCGCCCAGTACGGACCGTCAATGAAGTCCACGGGACCCGCATTGACAATGCTGAGAAGCAGATTCGCCAGCCCGTCCGTATACGGTGTTTTTTTGAAGAGAATCATGAACACCAGCCCGACAGCGAGCGTATTGGTGACGTACGGGAGAAAGTACACGGTCTGGAAAAGATTGCGCAGTTTCTGAATCGACGCAAGGGCAGTCGAAATGAGCAGCGCAATGCCCGTGGACAGCGGTACTGTAATGGCAACGAGGATGAAGGTGTTTTTGAGCGCCTGCAGGAAATAGGGATCGTGCAGGACATATTCGTAGTTGTATCCGCCGACGCCGAAGAAGGTCTGGGAAGCCGAGTTGTAGCCTTCCTCGAAGGAGTAGATGAATACATCAACGAGCGGGTAGACCATGAACACGCCGAGGAACAGAATCGCCGGCGCGAGGTACAGCCACGCTTTGTTGTTTCTGTTTTCCATATCCGCCCTCCGTTATTTTACATCGAAGCGGATGCGTTCTTCGGAGTCTTTCCGGAAGAGATGCACCTTTGCGGGCTTGAGATCGAAGCGCACGGTTTCGCCGCCGAGTTCTGCGAGGTTTTCCGCTGAGATAATCGCACGGACGGGGGTATTTCCCGCTGCCGGATGGGTGATGATCACGCTGATATCGCGTCCCATGACCTCGATATTTTTGAGATTTGCTGTCAGTGCGCCGGTTTTGGAGAGAACATAGCCTTCCGGACGGATCGCTGCGGTGACGTTCTGATCGGGGACGTTTTTCACATCCAGCACCGCTTCGGAGCCGATAAAGAGCTTTCCGTTCTTTACCTGTGCGTCGTATACACCGACCGGGGGCGTGCCGAGGAACTTTGCGACAAAGAGATTGGTCGGATCGTCATACACATCCTGCGGCGCACCGATCTGCTGGAGAATACCGTCCTTCATGACGACGATCATATCGGAAATGCTCATGGCTTCATCCTGGTCGTGCGTGACGAACATGGTTGTGATGCCGGTTTCCTGCTGAATGCGCTTGATTTCCTCGCGGGTCTGGAGGCGCAGCCGTGCATCGAGGTTGGAAAGCGGTTCGTCGAGCAGAAGCACGCGCGGCATTTTTACAAGCGCTCTTGCAATGGCGACACGCTGCTGCTGACCGCCGGAAAGCTCGCTGGGTTTGCGTTCCAGCAGTCCGTCAAGCTGGACGAGCGCGGCGATTTTTTCCGCTTTTGCGTTCATTTCTTCCTTGGTCATCTTATCCTTCCCGCGCAGATTTTCGAGAGGGAAGATGATGTTCTGCCGGACGGTGAGATGCGGGTAGAGCGCATAGTTCTGGAAAACAAGTCCGACACCGCGGTTTTCGGGCGGCAGTCCGGTTACATCGTCCTCGCCAAAGAAGATTCTGCCGGAAGTAGGCTTCTGCAGTCCGCAGATGAGCGAGAGCATGGTACTCTTGCCGCAGCCGGAAGGACCGAGCAGACCGATGAGTTTTCCGTCGGGAATTTCAAAAGTGAAATCGCTGACGGCAGTGATTTCCCCGCCGATTTTTTTATTCCGGTTCGGGAATTTTTTTGTTAAATGTTCAAGTACAACTTTCATGGATACACTCCCTTTGTGAAAGAGATGATGGAAATGCAGACTGTATACAGGGAAATTATAGCACAGACGGGTACGATGTGCAAGCGGGAGCGGAAAAGTTTTCCGGATAAGAAAAAAGGCATGGCGCTTTTCCGCTGGAATCGGGAAACTGCGTCAGCCCTGTGTCTGTTCGATTGGAGCCTCTTCTGAGACACGCCCATATATTTATTATATCATATCCGCCGGGGCATTGTAAAGATAAATATGAACGATTTTTGATTTTCTGTGCTTTGAACAAAAAATAATTGTATTCTTTTGATAAAATACCAATTGCATCCGGGGGTAAATTGTGCTATAATACAGATACAGAAAAGAAAGGAAGGTACACTCCCATGTACAGTGAATGAATCCGGTTTTCATCGAAGCGTCTGATATTTCAGAGCAATCTGAAAACATGAAGCGTTATGAGATCGGCTGCCGAGCCAAACACGGCGGTGTTACGCTTTCATATAGATCGACATACTTCAGACCGAAACAAACCACAAAAGGATTTCACTCGGCAGAACCATCAGCCTTCCGAAAAACCGGAACTCAAACCCTCGCCCCGGCAGTACACACGATGCACCGACGGACTTCTCCGGAGAGAAGAAGTTTCAGAAGAGAAATGAAACAGGTATGAATGTGCAGCTGAAAAGTATGTGATGCAGCCCGGGCAGATCAAAGAAAGAGAGGAATAGAAAAGATGTTAGATATCAAGAATCACGGGAAGTGACTCCTGATTTGCATGATGAAAAGTGTAAGTCAGGGGTCACTTCCGTTTTGTACTGTTTTATTCCTGCTCTTTTATCCATAAAAGGACCTGCTCCGTCAGCTGTTCACATGGCTGTGTTCCGTCCAAATACAGAACAGGACAGCGCATCTGTCCGATCCATTTTTCAATCCCTTCCGGGGATTTTTTTCTTACAGATGCGAAAAAAGACTGTTCCTGTTCCCATAGGTCTGTGCCTTTTTGGAAATGGCTGCCGAATTTTTCTTCTGCGCGGGTGATGATCCGTTCCATGCGGATCGGAAGAGGCACACGGAGATAAACGATATGCGTATAATACCGGTTTCCCTCTTCTCCCATGTTTCCGTTTACCGCTGAAAATACAAATCGCTGATACTTTTCTGCATCTGCGCGAAAAAGTTCCGCTGCTTCTTCTCGCGTCCGATAAACAGAGTACGGGATATCGGACGGCAGAAAATAATAATTCTCGATATCCATATGCTTTCCCCCCAGCGCCGCAGCCAGTGCACTGCCCAGCGTGGTTTTTCCGCAGCCGTTCAGACCGCACACACAGATGCCGATATGTTTTTTGCGTTCCATCAGTCCTCCGGAATTCCCCGCATACGGAAAACGGGCACCGATCGGTCAGTACCCGTTTTGTTCCGCATTTGCGGGATTTTTTATTTTTCAGTCAAGCGTCAGACAGGTCTCCATGCCGCAGGAGGATACACGGATGCTGAGAGGTGCATTCCCTTCATCCGGCAGAATCGCTGCGAGAAGTTTTCCGTGATATGCTTTGCATACCGGTGAGGTGTATACGTGTTCAACAGCATTTTCGCCCGAACCGGTTCCGAGTATCCGTCCGTTTTCAGCCGAAACGGTTACTTCTGCATCGAAGGACCACGCAATATTTCCGTTATCGTCGATGAACTCAATTTCCGCGTAGACAAGGTCGTTTCTGTCGCACGTGCGTACACGGACAGATACCGCATCTGTGGAAGCAGTAAGCGTATCTGTGGAGATGATGTCGTCTCCGGCATAGGCTGCTGCTGTCAGAACGCCCGGCTGATAGGGAACGGCAAATTCCGCAATTCCTTTGTCAGACGGTGTTTTTCTGCCATACGAGACGCCGTTGAGCCACAGCTCGCACGACTGCGCGGTTGTATAGAGGTGAACGAGGGTCATACATCCTTCGCAGCCGGGATATGTCCATGTGCGTTCGGTGGGATGGAACCCCCATGCGGACATCGCATAAGTCTTGCCGAAGTGCGCCGGATCCTGTGAGAGAATCCGTACACATCCGGGATTCCACGCGGCTTCGCGGTAGTAGGACTGTGCTTTGCGGAATCCGCAGATATCGAAATCTCCGCAGTCGGCATGATGCTCCGGGAATGCTGTGAGTCCCCAGATGGTGGACGTATCTTCGCGGTAACGGTAACAGCCGAGACCGGTTTCACCGAAGTAGTCCCAGCCCGTCCAGACAAATTCACCAATCATGCGCGGATTTTCGTGCATATAATTTCTGACCTCAACAGCATCGAGCGGGAACGACTCGGTCAGCGCAAAGAGCATATCGGGAAAACGCTTCTGATCCTTATCCATACGCCAAAGGAGGTAATTGTAACCGTATACATCCAGCGTTCCCGCCGTGTAGCGGATGCGTTCTGTGAAATAGTCGAAGGTATCGGCAGGTGCACTGTTTGTCTCCTGCTCTTTTTTTTCGTGAACGGGATCGTCCCAGAAGGAGCAGAAGGCGTGGGTCAGAGGACGGGTATCGTCGTTTTTCCGGATACGGTCGGCGATTTTCCGGGAAGTCAGCCATCCGTCCGCTTTGCCGGTTTTGTCGTAGATTTCGTTGCCCGTGGACCACAGGATGACACTGGGATGATGCCGGTCTCTGCGCACCATGCTGTCGGTGTCCTTTTCCCACCACTGATCGAACCAGCGGTGGTAGTCATAGTCCCGTTTGCCGAGTCGCCATGCATCGAAAATCTCGTCGATCACAAGCATACCCAGCCGGTCGCAGGCATCAAGCATGACGGAGGACGGCGGATTATGCGCACAGCGGATGGCATTAAAGCCGTATTCACGCAGAATGCGCACACGGCGTTCTTCAGCCGAAGCATAGGAAGCCGCACCGATAATGCCGTTGTCGTGGTGGACGCAGGTGCCGTACAGTTTGATCGGCTTTCCGTTGAGCAGCAATCCGTTCACGGGGTCGCATTCTACCGTCCGGATACCGAAAACGGATGTGTCGCTGTCCACGGAGGAATCGGTGATCACGCGGACTGTGCAGGTGTAGAGATGCGGCGTTTCGGGGGACCATGCCGTGATGCCGGAGAGCATCGTGGTAACGGAAAAATCGTTCACGCCGGGTTCGAGCCGGAGATAGCGGTCCAGCGAAATGTCAAGCTCCGGAATGGCAAGGACAGCTTTGGCAGTCTGTGCTTTTGACGAAGCGATCTGCCACTCGATGCAGACGGAAGCGCGGTCATCCCGCAGGCTTTTGGTTTTCACGAAGACGGAATCGGGTACGATATAATCCTCATCCGCTGTCAGGAGGGTGACATCGCGGTAAATCCCGCCGCCCGTATACCACCGGGATGCAATCTGCTGGGTGGTGTCCGTACGGACGGTGAGTATATTGTGTTCCTGCAGATACGGCTGGATATCGCAGAGAAATGCGGTATAGCCGTAGGGATGGAAGGCGGCGGGCTGTCCGTTGACGAGCACTTCAGTCAGTCCCATGACACCGTCAAAGGAGAGAAAATGATGTGCTGCGCCTTCGGAAGCGGCAAATTCCGTTCGGTATTCTGCCCGTCCGGCAGGGAAATAACCTGCATCCGCGCCGCCGGGACTCTCCGCACAGCGCTTTTGTCCGATAAGAAAATCATGCGGAATTTCCACGGTGCGGTTTTCTCCGCCGGCGGACAGCGTCCAGTTTCTGCGCAGCTTTGTTTTTTTCATACAATACCTCCACGGCAGTCAGAATGATTGCAGGCGTTACGCCATCGGGTTTTCGCTCGGATAGAGGCATCCCTTCGGCTGGTTGTGCGCGATATCGGCGATGCCGAGGTACTTGCAGACTTCAAACAGTGCCTTTCCGCAGTGTGCGAACGCAACGGCGCCGTGGTGCGGATACCGCTTCTGGATGAGGACATGACGGTAGAAGCGAGCCATTTCGGAAATTGCAAAGACGCCGATGCCGCCGAAGGAACGGGTCTTGACGGGGAGAACTTCGCCTTCCGCAATGTAGGAACGGAGATTACCTTCGCTGTCGCACTGAATGCGGTAGAAGGTGATGGGAGAAGCCGCGATATCGCCTTCGAGGGTGCCGCGGGTGAAATCGGGTTCGCTGCCTGCGGGTTCGAGCAGTCTGTGCTGGATGAGCTGATACTTGACGGCACGGTCTGCACACATCTTGCAGGCAGGCGTGTTGCCGCAGTGGAAGCCCATGAAGGTGTCGGTGAGCTTGTAATCGAACTTGCTGGCAATATCTTCGTCATAAAGGTACTTCGGAACGGTGTTGTTGATATCGAGCAGGGTGACAGCATCGCCGGTGATGCAGGCACCGATGTATTCGGACAGCGCACCGTAGATATCCACTTCGCAGGCTACCGGAATGCCGCGTGCAGCCAGACGGGAGTTGACATAGCAGGGCTCAAATCCGAACTGTTCGGGGAATGCGGGCCAGCACTTGTCAGCGAAGCAGACGTACTGTCTTGCGCCCTTGTGATTTTCCGCCCAGTCGAGAAGGGTCAGTTCAAACTGCGCCATGCGCGGCAGGAGTTTCGGGTACTTGTTGCCGGTTACACCGAGTTCCGCTGCCATGTCTGCGCAGACCGCTTCGATTCTCGGGTCGTCCGCGTGTGCCTTGTAGGAAACGAGAAGGTCCAGTTCGGAGTTTTCTTCGATTTCCACGCCCATTTCGTAAAGACCCTTGATGGGAGCGTTGCACGCGAAGAAGTCCTGCGGTCTCGGACCGAACGTGATGATTTTGAGATTCTTTACGCCGATAACGGCACGTGCGATGGGGAGGAATTCACGGATCATATCCGCACATTCTTGTGCAGTGCCGACGGGATTTTCGGGAATGTACGCGGTGAGATGGCGCATACCGAGGTTGTAGGAGCAGTTGAGCATACCGCAGTAAGCGTCGCCGCGTCCGTTGATGAGGTCGCCGTCACCCTCCGCAGCCGCTATGTACATCACGGGACCGTCAAACTTTTCGCAGAGAAGGGTTTCGGGCGTTTCGGGACCGAAGTTGCCGAGGAAGACGACAAGGGCATTGCATCCTGCTTTCTTTACGTCTTCGAGAGCGGCGAGCGCGTCCTTTTCGTTTTCAACGGTTACGGGACATTCATACAGACCTTCGCCGTATGCGTTTACGATTGCCTGACGGCGGGAGGTGGAAAGTGCGATGGGGAAGCAGTCACGGGACACGGCGATGATGCCGGCTTTGACTTCGGGAATATTGAACATAATAAAACTCCTTTTTACAGATGATTTTCTGGACAGATCTGCCGCGCCGCCATATTACGGAACGATGCGGCTTTTCAAGCATAATCATAGCACAGATTGAACTGAAAATCAATGTGCACAGCTGAAATTGCGGTTTTTGTCACAAAATTTTACTTTTTTCCTTGTCAGTACGGTCATGTGTGCGGCATCATTGAGAGAGAAAAATGTTCCGATTCATTGACAGACGGACAACAGCAGAGTATAATGACAGTATATCAAACAGGAGGACGGAATCATGTACAAACGAATTTTACTGCTGTGTGATCTCGAAGGCGTCAACCGCGTGGTCGGTGTTCCCTATGAAGGTCTTCTCAAAGGGACGGAACAGTGGGAGATTGCCAGACGACAGGCTGCTCTGGAGCTGAATGCTGCGGCAGATGCGCTTTTTGCGGCGGGTGCCGAGGAAGTTGCCCTGTGGGATAATCATGGCGGCGGCGGAAATATCGAGCTGTCGGATCTCGATGAACGAATCACGCCGATAAAGCCGAAAGGTCTTCGTCTCAGCTTTGCCGCAGGGAAGTATGACTGTGTATGCTTCTTCGGCTATCACGCCATGGAAGGGACGCTCGGCGGTGTTCTGGCGCATACCATGAGCAGCAAAACGGTGCAGTATTACAAACTGAACGGAAAGTATATCGGCGAGATTGACATGGACGCCGCGATTGCCGCTTCCCATGGGATTCCAGCCTGCTTCTATGCGGGCGGAAACATTGCCTGCGCACAGGCTGAACGTGCCGTGGAAGGCATTGTGACCGTTGTGACCAAAACAGAATTGTCGCGCAATCAGGCGATCTTCCGCGAGAATGAAGAACTGCTTGCGGAAATCGGCGAAAAGATCGTGGAAGCTGTCAACAAGCCGCTTGTACCCCATCCGATTGCTTTTCCGTGCGTGATGGAAAAATCGTTTAAGCGTATGGAAGACGGAATGGCATATCTTGCAGGACTGCGCGCGCTGGGGATCGAAGCCGATTATCCCGATGACGACATTCTCGGCAAGGATGCCCATACGGTTGCGGCAAAGGTTTGCGACATGGACACATTTATCCGGTGCATATAAACCGCCTGCTTCATGTCAGGGAAGCAAAACTGGTGCGGGACAATGGATGTCATTCGCTTAAAAAATGCGGGGGGATACTTTTTGAAGATTGACAAGGGGAATCGGAAGTACACTTCACGCATTCCTCCGCAAAAATATTATACGGACAATCCCATAAAAAGGGCGTGCCGCATTTACGTTGAAAAATGTAATTTGCGGCACGCCTTTTGGCTGATGCAGGAATATAGTCCTTCTTTTTTCCGGTTCAAGCAGGTATTGTTCTGCACTTGCGCACATATTTGCCCTGTTTTTCACGATGTACCGGACACCGGAGAAGCATCCGCCGAATGTTCGATCACTTCTCTCCTCGTTAGCCGCCTGAAAAACCAGACGGTCTGGCGCTATCTGTTTTCCGTCACGTGTTCTCCGAAAGATCCGGAGTGATCTGTGAGCGAAGTCCTGATTTCGAGACAGGCTTTTCCCTGATGCGTGAGGCTTTGCGGCATTCACCGTTTCTTTACGATGATTCCGCCGGTTTTATAAATACTGTCTGCCCCAATACTGCCCCGTACGGATGACAGTGGATAGATATTCGTGTTTTTTCCGATGACTGTCCCCGGATTGAGCACACAGTGACAGCCGACTTCTACATAGTCCCCGAGAGCCGCACCGAACTTTTTCCGTCCGGTTTCGATCTTCTCTCCCGCGCAGGCAACGGTGACCGGGGTTTTGTCGCTTTTGACATTGGATGTGACGGCTCCCGCGCCCATGTGGGATTTGTATCCGAGCACGGAATCGCCGACGTAATTGAAATGCGGTACCTGCACACCGTCAAAGAGAATGCAGTTTTTCAGTTCCGTGGAGTTGCCGACGACTGCTCCCGCACCCACCAGCGCACTGCCGCGGATGAAGGCGCCATGCCGGATTTCAGCCCCCGCGCCGATGATGCAGGGACCGCTGACGGACGCGCTTGGGGCGATCACCGCGCTCTTTGCGGCGTAAATCCCGTCTCCGAGACAGTTGTATTCCTCTGCCGGGAGATTTTTACCTGTTTCCCGGATGAATTCTGCCAGTTCATCGAGCACTTCCCACGGATACACGCACTGTTCCAGAAGAGGGGATGCCAGCGTATGTGAAAGATCTGCGAACAGCGCGCGGACGGTAAGAGATTGGATTCTTTTCATGCGCTCTGCCTCACATTCCGCCATCCGCAAGACCTTCGGTACGGATGGCTGCTGCGACTGCTTCGGTGTAACGCGTACAGAGTTCCTCTGTCTCCGCTTCCGCCATGATGCGGACAACCGGTTCCGTTCCGCTTTCGCGCAGCAGAATTCTGCCGGATGTGCCGAGTTCTTCCGCCGCTTTTCGGACAGCCGCCTGCACTGCATGGTTTTCACGCACGGCAGCCTTATCCGATACACGGATGTTTTTCATCACCTGCGGAAGCATCTTCACCGGCTCACACAGCTTTGAAAGCGTGCTTTTTGCCGCCAGAACCGCTTCCATGATCTTGATTGCGGTGAGAATCCCGTCCCCTGTGGTTGCAAATTTGGAGAGGATGATGTGTCCCGACTGCTCCCCGCCGACGCAGTAGCCGTTCTGCTGCATATTTTCATACACATACCGGTCGCCCACCGTTGTCTGTTCATAGCGGATGCCCGCTTCGTCCAGTGCCCGGTACAGCCCGAGATTGGAGAGAATCGTTGTGACAACCGTGTTGTGCTCGAGCATCCCGCGCTCCTTCATATAAACCGCGAGAACATAGAGAATGTGATCCCCGTTGACCACATTTCCGTTTTCGTCCACGGCAATGCACCGGTCCGCGTCGCCGTCGAAAGCAAAACCGATGTCCAGCCCGTTCTCCCGTACATAGTCCGCAAGCATTTCGATATGCGTCGATCCTGCGTTTTCGTTGATATTGCATCCGTCCGGGGAAGCGTTGATGGTATATGTCTTTGCGCCGAGTGCGTCAAACACAGCCTTCGCAATCATCCATGCCGCCCCATTCGCACAGTCCAGTCCCACGCGGATATGCCGGAACGAATAGCGCGACAGGGAGATGAGATAGCCGATATAGCGGTTTCTGCCCGCTGCATAGTCCACAATCCGACCGAGATCCGCGCCCGCTGCAAAGGGAATGTCCCCGCCTTCGATGCCGAGGGAGCGAAGATCACCGTCGAGGTATTTTTCGATTTCTGCGATGGTATTGTCGTCAATCTTCTCCCCGCGGCTGTTGACCAGCTTGATGCCGTTGTCCTGATAGGGATTGTGGCTGGCTGAAATCATGATACCGCAGTCGAAATCCTCACCGAGTACCGCATAGGATACGCTCGGCGTTGTGGTGACGTGGAGCATATAGACATCCGCTCCCGAAGCTGTCAGTCCCGCAGCGATGGAATATTCAAACATATAGCTCGAGCGGCGGGTGTCCTTGCCGATGACCGCACGCACCTTGTGCCCGGTCTCTCCTCGTGCCTGTGCCTGTTTTGTGTAATACCAGCCGAGAAAGCGCCCGATTTTATACGCGTGTTCCGAGGTCAGTGTTACGCCCGCCTCTCCGCGGAAGCCGTCCGTACCGAAATATTTGCCCATTGATTGTTTCCTCCGTTTTCTGTTTTTGCCTCACAAACCGATTCAGAAAACAGCCTATTCAATATTATAGCAAGTTATACGCACAATGTCAATAAATCCTTTAAATTCTTCCCTTCATGCTCCGCAGCGCTCCGTTTCGGTACAGTATGCTTCCGCAGAAAAATTTTATTCACGCGGAACATTCGATAGTTTTCCTGTTGACAAAACAACAAGTTTGTGCTATAATACACCTGTTGTTTTTACAACAAAATTGTTTTTACAACAAGAGCCACAAATAAAGGATATATTACACCATGGAAGAACGATTCAAAACCTTTACTGTGCTGATCGCGGGCATCAACCGCTGTATCCGCAGAATCAAAACGGAAGAAATGGCGGAACTGGGACTGAAAAGTCCGCACGTTTCCTGCCTGTATTATCTCTATAAAACGGATTCCCTCACGGCAACGGAGCTGTGCGATATCTGCGAGGAGGATAAAGCCAACATCTCCCGTTCCATCAGGCATCTGGAAGAAAACGGCTATATCGTCTGCAATGCAAAAACCGCCAAGCGGTACCAGAGTCCTCTCGAGCTGACCGAAAAAGGACGCGAAGTCGGGAAAATCGTCGCCGGGAAAATCGACCGCATTCTTGAAGAAGCAAGCGAAGGACTGAGCGAAGCCGACCGCATCACGCTCTACCGCAGTCTCACGCTCATTCACGACAATCTGCGGAAAATCTGCAGCGACTACGGCGAATCGAAATAAATGTCCGCAGAGCGAAGGACAGATACGAACAACAGAAAGGTTTTTCATCCGTTATGAATAAAAATCACGTACTTCACGAAAAGCACGAATTCACCAATGTCCGTGAGCTTGTCGAATGGGCAGGCGAAACGCACGGCGATAAAACCGCCTACTCCTACAAGCTCGACCAGCTGCACGGCGAGGTCATCCGCGTCAGCTATACGCAGCTTTGTGACGATGTCCGCGCACTGGCAAGTGAACTCTATGCCATGGGGTGCTCCGGCAGACACTGCGCACTCATCGGCAAGCCTTCCTATGACTGGATCCGCACCTATTTTGCTGTTCTCTCCATCGGCGGCGTTCTTGTTCCTCTCGACCGTGACTGGACTGCTGAAGATCTCGCGGACACAGTCCGGAAAGCGGATGCGTCGTTTCTGTTCTGCGATGAGGATATTGCGGACAAGGCGGACGTGATTGCAGAAAAGGTGTCCTTCGCCTGCCCGCCCGTGTTCCTGCTCGCGGAAAAGAATGAACGCTCCCTCGCTGCCCTTGTCGAAGCCGGCAGACAAAAATACGAAAACGATCCCGCACCGTACAGCGAAACACCCATCGACCCGATGAAGATGTCTCTGCTTGTCTTCACTTCGGGCACCACGGGCAAAGGCAAGGGGGTTATGCTCTCCCAGAACGCAATCCTCTCCAATATGTGCGACGTTCTTCCCTATATTGACTTTGCGGAAAAGACGGTTTCCGTTCTCCCCCTGCACCACACCTACGGCTCCACCATCATGCTCATCGCACATACCATCATCGGCTGTGAAGTCTATATTTCCGCCGGCATCCGTTATGTGCAGAAAGAGCTGAAGGAGCAGAAGCCCGGACACATCGTCCTCGTTCCGCTCTATCTGGAGACATTCTACCGAAAAATCATGGCGAATATCAAGGAAAAGGGCAAAGAAGAGCTTGTCCGCCGTATGATGAAGGTCTCAAGCGGACTGCGTGCGGTCGGCGTGGATCAGCGTGAGAAATTCTTTGCTGAAATCCGCGCGGCATTCGGCGGTCAAGTCAAGACCATCATCACCGGCGGCGCACCGATCAATCCGCAGATCGTCGAGTTCTTTGAAGGCATCGGCATCAGTACGCTCAACGGCTACGGCATCACGGAATGCGCACCGCTCATTGCTGTCAACCGTTCCCGCAATGTCGTCCGCGGCTCGGTCGGCAATGTTCTCGATATGGATACCGTCCGCATTTCCGAACCGAACGAAGAGGGTGAAGGCGAAATCTGGGTAAAAGGTCCCAATGTCATGCTCGGCTACTATAAGGATACCGCTGCCACTGCGGACGCATTTGAAAAAGGCTTCTTCAAAACGGGCGACTACGGCAGACTGGACAAAAACAATGTCCTCACGATCACCGGACGCAAGAAGAATCTCATCATCCTGTCCAACGGCAAGAATGTCTATCCGGAAGAAATCGAAAATGCGCTTATCGCCGTACCCGGTATTCTCGACATCATTGTATATGAAGGACAGAGCCGCCGCGGAATGGAAAACAACGCCGTCGTCGCGGAAATCTATCCGGACAGGGACTACTTCGAGCACAACGGCATCAACGATCTCGAAGCATATTTCAAAGGACACATCGACAACTACAACCGCAGTGCCGTTCCTTACAAGAAAATCGGCGTGATCAAGGTGAGAAGAACCGAATTCCCGAAGAATACGCTCCGGAAAATTCAGCGCTTCAAGCTCGATACCTCCATCGACTGAGCAGACCGCTTCCCGCAGAAGATGAACATCCGATGCGGGGGGCTTTGTTTTTGCCTGCGCGCAGTTCTTTGCCGATGAAGATGAACTGCGAAAAAAGTGTTCCTAAGAAAATCCTCAAAAAAATATTTATTTTTTCAAAAAAAGGCTTGACAAAAGAGTTTGGGTGTGGTATCATATATGAGCGGTCAGCGAGAAGCCCACTGCAATGCGCTACTAGCTCAGTGGATAGAGTGCCCGGCTACGAACTGGGAACTCCGAGCGAGGCGCGAACCAGAGCATCCCCGAATTGAATACCCCATGCGCTACTAGCTCAGTGGATAGAGTGCCCGGCTACGAACCGGTAG
>JAFQLN010000148.1 GCA_017414585.1 Clostridia bacterium
AAGAAGCCCGAAGAAAAGCCCGCGAACGCGTGGACCTGCAAGTGCGGCGCTGTGGCAACCGGAAAGTTCTGCCCGGAATGCGGTTCTCCGAAGCCGGCAGACGAAGGCTGGACCTGCTCCTGCGGTGCGGTGAACAAGGGCAAGTTCTGTCCCGAATGCGGTGCGAAGAAACCGGCTGGCGTTCCCCAGTACAAGTGCGACAAGTGCGGCTGGGAACCGGAAAAGGGCGTAAAGCCCCCGAAGTTCTGTCCCGAATGCGGCGATCCGTTTGACGACGGCGACATTCTGTAAGGGAAGACAGAAAAAATATAGAACCATAGAGCCGATGGCAGGATCGGGGCAGCGACGCAGTGAATTCTGCCCGTGGTCCCTGACCCTGCCGCATTATTTTTAGTGTGAGGTAGAATCATGGGATTTCTGAAAAAGTTATTTGAAAAGAAAGACTGCGAGATCTGCGGCGGCGAAATCGGACTGCTCGGCAACACCAAGCTGGCGGACGGCGATATGTGCAAGGACTGCAAGGCAAAGCTGTCCCCTCTGTTCCGCGTGAAGAGTGAAACCACCGTTGCGGATATCCTCGCTCAGATTGCATACCGCGAAGAAAACGAAAAAGCACTGGAAGCGTTCAGCCCCGACGAAGAGTTCGGTTCTGACGACAAGATTTTCGTTGACACGGCGGCAAAGAAGTTCGTATTTGCAAGAAACGGCGACTGGAAGAGAAGAAAAGCCGACGTGATCGCCTTTTCACAGGTAACCGGCGTGGAAACGGAAGAACAGGATGACACGATGGAAGTGGACGAGGAAAACGAAGAAACCGGCGAAACCACCACCAGAGAAATTCCGATCGTTCATTTCTATGTGACCGTTTCCGTGGACTCTCCGTATTTTGACGCGATCGAGTTCTGTCTGACCGAAGGGGAGGACATCATTCCGGACGGCGATGATGAGAACCGCGCAAAATACGCCGAGTTCAGGCGTCAGGCAAACCGTATCAAGGAACTCCTTGAAGCGGGGGATGCGGAACCCGAACCGTGCGGTGAAGAAAGCGAATCTGCGGCTGCGGAAGAAGCTGAAGGCATGGAAAAGATCTGCTCTTCCTGCGGTGCGGAAGGTCAGACCGGAAAGTTCTGCGAATACTGCGGCGAAAAACTGTGATATATTTCCAGCGCATTAACAACGCAAAAGGAGTGACCCGATTTGGCAAATTTACAGGAATACAAGTGTCCGAACTGCGGCGGTGCCATCGAATTCGACAGCGGCGCGCAGAAGATGGTCTGTCCGTACTGTGACACGGAATTTGAAATGGAAACCCTCGCGTCCTACGACGAGGTGCTGAACAGCGAGCAGGCAGACGACATGGAGTGGGAAACCGAAGCCGGAAGCGAATGGGACGACGGCGAAGCGGACGGTCTACGTGAGTATGTCTGCAAATCCTGCGGCGGCACGATCGTCGGGGACGAAACCACCGGCGCGACCTCGTGCCCCTACTGCGGCAACCCCGTCGTCATGATGGGACAGTTTGCAGGCGCTCTGAAGCCTGACTACGTAATCCCCTTCAAACTCGACAAAAAGGCGGCCATTGCGGCGCTGAAAAAGCATTACGGCGGCAAAAAACTGCTCCCGAAGGTGTTCAGCGATCAGAACCATATCGAAGAAGTCAAGGGGATCTACGTCCCGTTCTGGCTGTTCGACGCGGATGCCGACGCACAGATCCGCTATAAGGCGTCAAAGATCCGCAGCTGGAGCGACAGCCGGTACAACTTTACCGAAACGAGCTATTTCTCCGTCGTACGCGGCGGTCAGATCGGATTTGAGCGCGTCCCCGTGGACGGTTCATCAAAGATTGACGACACCCTGATGGAATCCCTCGAACCGTACAATTTCGCGGATGCGGTGGACTTCCAGACGGCATATCTGGCGGGTTATCTCGCCGATAAATACGATGTGGACGCGGACGCGAGCATCGACCGTGCCAACGAGCGTGTGAAAAATTCCACCATTGCGGCATTTGATGACACCACCGGAAGCTATGCGATGGTATCCCCCGAACAGACAAGAGTGAGCTTTTCCAACGGTAAGGTCAGATATTCTCTGCTTCCTGATTGGATGCTGAACATCAAGTACGGTGATAAAATTTATCCGTTTGCCATCAATGGGCAGACGGGCAA
>JAFQLN010000149.1 GCA_017414585.1 Clostridia bacterium
AACTGGAAATAAATAAACGAACTTGCACCGTCTCCCGCGAGAAGGATCAGCCATGCGAGCATAATGCACCACACTGCCGCGACAGCTTTTCCGCCGCCCACAGCGATCGTGCTGCGAAGGCTTCCGTCAGCCATCGGCGCTTCGTTGTGCACAACCAGCCGGTCGAACACGACCATGCAGGCGGCGGACAGCACCGATACAAGCACGCCGGTCCACGTCAGTCCCATACCCGCCATCACTTCTCCGAGCGGTACCGTCCATGCGGTGAACAGCTTTTCGAGAAGCACGAGCAGATCGGCGGTATTGTTCGCACGGAAGAACATCCACGCAAACGTGACCAGCACGAATGTAATAACGGTCTGGTAAATCCTAAATCCACAGCTTTCCCGGTTAATGTGCATCCGGTCGGTGAGTTTTTTGCGTGCACCGAGCGTCAGGTGTCCGATGATCTGGTATGCACCGTGCAGAAATCCCCAGATTACGAACGTCCAGTCCGCGCCGTGCCACAGCCCGGAGACGAGGAAGACGATCATCAGATTCGTCATATGCCGTGCCTTCGAGCATCTGCTGCCGCCGAGGGGGATGTAGAGGTAATCGCGGAACCATGTGGACAGGCTGATATGCCATCTTGCCCAGAATTCCTTGATCGAGCGGGCGGAATACGGGCGGTCGAAGTTCTGCATCAGCCTGATGCCCATGACTCGCGCACACCCGATAGCAATATCGGTATATCCGGAAAAGTCACAGTAAATCTGCACGGCAAACATACACGTTGCGATGATGATGCCCGCTCCGGTCGCGTTCGCCGCATCGTTGTAGACTGCGTTCACGTACCCGGCGAGCAGATCGGCAACGACGACTTTCTTGAAAAAGCCGACCATCATCCGCTTCAGTCCGGCAGCGGCGTCTTCCGCATTCGGACGGTTCGGCGTCTTGAGCTGCGGCAGAAGGTTGTCAGGGCGTTCAATCGGTCCTGCAACCAGCTGCGGAAAGAACGACACGAACAGAGCGTAGTACCCGAAGTGATGCTCGGTCTTCACGTCCCCGCGGTACACGTCAATGGCGTAGGACAGCGTCTGGAACGTATAGAACGAGATGCCGACGGGCAGGATGAGATTCAGCGTATAGTCCTGCGCCGGTGCGCCGAAGAGGGTCATCAGTCCGGACACACTCTGCGCGAGGAAGTTGTAATACTTGAAGAAAAACAGGATCCCCAGACTGACGATGAGCGTGATGATCAGGCAGAGACGTTTTTTGAAAAGGCTGTCCGTCTTTTCGATCACGAGCGAGCAGATCCACGAAATGAGCGTGGTGAACAGAATCAGGAACAGAAGCGATGCGTTCCAGCTCATGTAGAAGAAATAGCTCGCTGCCAGAAGCATAATCCACCGGATTTTCAGCGGAAGGATGAAGTAAAGCAGGAGGACGATGGGATAATAGATCAAAAATGTCAGCGAGTTGAAATTCATGCTTCATCCTCCTTCTCGCTCTTCTGTCCGGCTGTTTTTCTGCGGCGGACGATTTCTCCGGCGATCATCGAAAACAGAACGGAGAACAGATACAGAATCAGCACTTCTTCCATCTTCGCGCCGCAGAAAACATAGCACACTGCCGCAGCAACATGGACAAGCAGATTGACCGCTGTGAAGAGAAGCCGTGCTTTCTTTGCCGTACAGGTCATGATATGCAGACCTGCGATGACGGCAAAAAATACAAGGAGTATGGGATAGGAAGAATATGTCATCGTCTTTCTCCTTTATGCATCCGCTTCTTCGGTCAGATTCATCCGGGCGGCGAATTTCGTCCAGAAGTAATCCGATACAAAGGAGCTGTAGGCTTCCAGCGGCATATACAGTCCCGCTTCTTCGGGAGCACCGTCAAACAGTCCGTCTCCGGCGGCGATATTTCCGGCTTTTTCTGCATAGAGATAAATCCGTTCAAGATTCGCGCATCCGTCAAACAGGCGGTTGTAAAGCTGAACGACAGACTGACCGATGTGGATTTCCTTTGCCTTACATCCTGCAAACGCGCCTTCTCCGACTGCAATCACGGCTTTTCCGTCATAGGATGCAGGCGTTTTCAGTACATCTGCTGTCTTTCCTTCGTCCGTCACGCCTGTGATCATGTACCCGGCGGCAAGTTCTTCGTATGTATAGAACGCAGTCCAGTCCGTTTCGTCGGTCTGATCGGCGGGGGATTCTGCGCTCACGATTTCCTTTTCCGGCGGCGCGGGGATTTCCAGCGTCAGCGGCGTTGTGTCCCCGATCAGGCGGCGCAGGTCTTCGATAAGCAGGATTGTATGGGCGGTTGTGCCCGTATTGTTGAGGTGGAAATTGGTATCGTAGAAGTAGCCTTCGTCCATGATGCAGTGGTTGATATCGCTGATCACTTCAAAATGGAGCTTTTCTGCCGTATACATAAAGAAATCGAGGATTTTTTCGCTGTCCGTTCCTTCGGCAAGCGCGGAGGCATTGGTCGGCGGGAAGCTGAAGCAGCAGACGGCGCCCTTTTTCTGTACGTTTTCGGCATACTTGTTGAGGTAGTCGATAAATGCTTCGTCAATCAGCTCCGGCGTCAGGTCCACGATCATGTTCGGGTCATAGCCGAGGAGCATGGTATTCGATTCCTTCGGGTAGTCGATATCTCCATGTTCATCCAGTGCGGACAGGCTGTACACGCCCTGTGCGGCTGCAATTCCCTGCCGGTGATGCCCGATTTTCTGTGCGATATAGTCCCAGTATCCGCCGAGCATATCGCCTGCGTTATCGAAATCAATGCCGGTGAGGATAGTCCGGTCGCTCTCTGCCGCCTGCCATGTGGACTGTGCGTTGAAGTAGAGCGACAGAGTCTGTTTGTCCAGCTCCGGTGCGATGACGACGATGTCCCCTTCGCGGATGCAGTCCTCGGAGAGATCGAGCATGAGCTTGGTGCCGAGGGTGGCGTACAGACCGAAGTTGACGACTTTGTACGGCAGATGTTCTTCCATGAGGGCGGAATCAATCCCGAACGCGGTGCTGCTGCCGCCGATGATCACGATTTTCGGCTCGGTTTCAGACTTGAGCAGGTCGTACTTCAGTCCCAGTCCGGCAAGAAACGATTCCCCGTACTGTGCCGGTACGACTGTGTCCATTGCGGCAAGAAGGAGGATCGGCAGAAGCAGGGCGAGGATGAACAGCAGGGCTGATACAATGATTTTTTTCTTTTTCATAACACCCCTCCGTCTTTACTGTACCTGTTCAGCGTCGAGATATGCACGAATGTCCTCAGCCAGCTTTTTTGTCCGGATTTTTGCGCCTTCCGTTGTCAGGTGCAAATCCGTGTCATAGAAATAAGTGCCGGACATGATATAATCTTCCACTTCCGAAATCCGCACTGTGTGCAGACGGGTATCGACACGTTCTTCATAGCGATTCTGATAGGATTCTGTTTTTGAAAGGGCAGTCAGAGCATTGCGGTTGACCGGCGAAAAGGACAGCAGAACTTCAATTCCTTTTTCAGCCAGCATATCTGCCAGTTGGTTGTAAGCGGCAATTCCGGCTTCCGTCTGATGAGAAGTGCTGAGATCCCGGGAATTCGCCTGTCCCGCTATGAAATTTCTGCCGGAGTTGGGACGATACAGATCATAGTCGCCGTTGTTGGAATAGTGTTCCAGATGATAGCCGTATCCTTTTGCCGGAAGATTCACGGAAACCTGATTGTACGAGGCAAAGGAAGACAGTACATCGCTGTAGCGGCTGATGTCCACATAACTGAAAGCATCATATGCCGTTTCAAAGATCTGCCAGAGTGTGACGGTAAAGTTTGTTCCGCCCCACTGTGTAGGATAAGGCTCCGGTGCTGTCAGAACAATATCCCCATCGGTCATAAAGGCGGATGCCAGTTCCATAAAGAATACCGACGGAGTGCCCGATGCATGGTTGCCGTAGTTGATGACGGTATACCGGTTATCGAGCTCGGACTCCAGAAGGGGCGTCTGAATCCCGTACAGGCAGGAAGATCCTGCAACCAGAACCATCTTCGGAGACTCTGCGAGAAGCAGACGTTCAAATTTTACGCCGCCCGTTCCCATCAGCGGGTAGGAAAAAACCGGTTCGCGCGCTGCGTTGACATAAAGCTTTTTGATAGGGGCATCGTTGAACGCATTCCCCGGAATTGTTGTTACGCTGTCCGTGATGTAGAGTGTTTCAAAAGAGGTACAGCCACTGAAGGCATTTGCCTGCACACTGGTGATGTTTTTTCCGAGAACCAGTGTATGCAGAGAACTTTCCTTGAAAGCTCTGGGTGAAATCTTTGTCACCGGACAGCCTTCAATCATTTCCGGAATTACGACAGTTTCATAATCTCCGGTATATCCTCTGATTGCCGCTTTTCCGCTTTTGATTTCATATGTAAAGCAGGAAAGCGGCGTTTCTTCTGCCCAGACAGCCCAGAATTCCATTTCTTTATCCGTGACGGGAATATTCCAGCCGGTGCCGTAAAAATCTCCGCTGCCATCCTTTTCGGAATTGAATCCGAGCAGAACATACCCTTCCCGTACGAAGCTGCCGTCGCTGATGGGCGTGTTGGGGCAAAGCCAGAAGTCATCATCAAAAAGCACGGTCATTGAATCTTTTCCGTTGACAGTGCCGCCGTTGGCATGATATATCAGCGTGGTCGAAGGCGTGGCTGTGTAATTGACAAACACTTCCATGTCCGATTCGATGAAAAAGGTATATTCCGGATCAAGAGACAGAATTGTTCCTCCGTCCCGCACGGATGCATTCAGAGAATAGCTGTGGAAATACCTGCCGAGATTCGGTTCTGCCTGCATCGTTATCTCCGTTCCCTCCAGATAGATCCCGGAGGAGACGGAAGATTGAAGCTTGCCGCTGGCTTTATCGTTCTGGAACGAAAAGATACACTTTTCCCGCTTGGCTGTACTGATTTTTACAGTATGGGGATAGACCGTTTCCCGAAGGGTGATCGTCGAACCGTCAAAAACAGCATTCTCCTCCAGTTTGTCGATTTTGTACGCATCGGAAAGGCTTACCTCAAAAACAGCGTCCTGTCCCATGGGAACGTAGAGTGGATTTGCGCTTTTGATCGTCATGCCCTCACATTCGGGAAGCATGACACAGGTGAACAGTTCCCGTTCAGTCTGTGCAGTGCATCCCGAAATCAGAAGAAGAACAGCAAAACAAAGTATCAGCAGACAGTGTTTTTTCATCATCTTTGCAATTATTCCATTCCGAAGGTTTTTTCCTTCAGATCAAGATAGTAGAGATAGTTTTCCGGTGTAACGTCCGGCGGACAGCGGTGGTCGCAGAAGGGGATGTATCCGCCGCGTGCTACGAGCGGTTCAAGCGTCTTCATGTATGCCTTGATTGCATCTTTTCCGGCGATGAGCTGCAGCTTGTCAAATCCGCCCATGATCCGCAGATCCTTGCCGTATTCAGCGAACAGTTCGCCCGGATGTGCGCAGGAATTGACTTCGTAGGGGAACAGGCAGTTGATGCCG
>JAFQLN010000150.1 GCA_017414585.1 Clostridia bacterium
GACACCGGTTCGATTTTGCTGAAAATCCATGAGAGAGGCAGACGGACACAGATACCGCCGACAATTCCCTGGATCATCACGAACGTGGTGTTTCCGCAGCCATTGAAATAGCCGATAAAGCAGAACAGGAACGCCGTCAGCAGGCAGTCGATGGCATACGCTTTCAGATATTCTGCCGCGGGAGCGATGATCGCCGCTTCCTTTGCAAAGATACCCGCCAGCAGGTCTCCGTGGAAGAAGGTGATATATCCCATCACCACGCCGGCGGCAAAGGAGGAAACAATCCCGCAGAACAGTGCCTTTTTCGCACGGTCCGGTTTTTTTGCACCGATATTCTGTGCCACAAACGCGGACATGGACTGCATATACGCGGACGGCAGCAGCATGATGAAGGCACATACCTTTTCCGCAATGCCGATTCCGGCGGATTCGTTCAGTCCGAGACCGTTGACGATGGCGAGAATGGCGAGAAAGGAGATGCTGACCAGCAGATCCTGCAGAGCGATGGGCGTACCCAGTTTCAGAATCCATTTGATGTAGGTACCGTTCGGGTGCAGGGATTTCCGTGAAAACCGGAACGGCAGCGTGTGACGGCGGATGATGCAGAGAGAGATCACAACGCTCATCGCCTGGGCAAACACGGTGGCAATGGCTGCACCAGCCGCACCCATATGGAAGACAGCGACCAGAAGAAGGTCACCGAAAATATTGAGTACACAGGCGATCGCAACCGTCAGAAGCGGGATTTTTGAGTCCCCGATGCCGCGGAAAATACTGCCTACCAGGTTGTACGCCACGATGAAAATTGTTCCCGCCGAACAGATGACGATATACAGTACCGTATCTTTGAATGCGGCTTCCGGTGCGTGCATGATGCCTGCAAGCAGAGAGGAGGCGGCGATCATGACAGCGGACAGAATAACGGATGCAATCGCAAACAGCGTGATGCCGCTTCCGATGATCCCGCCGGCTTCTTCCTGTCTGCCCGCACCGATCCGGTCGCCCACATAGATCGTCAGACCCATGGCAAGACCTGTGATCACGATGGTAAGTGTGTGCATGATCTGGCTTCCGGTGGAAACGGCAGAGACGTATACATCCGCCATCTCACCGCCGAATTGCCCGACGATCAGCAGATCGACAGCACCGTACATCGCCTGCAGAAACAGGGCGAGAAGTACGGGAAGCGCAAAGCGGATCAGCGGCGAGAAGATTTTTCCTTCGGTAAAATTCTGTGGCTGCTTCATAGAATTGACTCCTTACACAAAAAATGCCGGACAAGAAACCGCATAACAGCAAGTGTCTTCATCCGGCAGTACCATATACGCTGTGCCTGCCCTCCGGCAAATGAATTATGCGACATCTTATCCGGCGCTGTACATACGAATTACAACATCCTCCGATGAGCGTGTACAGTATAGCACATTTTTTGCGGATTGTCAATTGCTGTACAGGGAAGATAATTCCTTGACGGATGCCTGACGATGTTATATAATAAGGTGAAAGGAATTTGATAAATAAGAATCGGACGGAGGATCCATAATGATACTTTTAATTGCCGGAGCATCCCATACGGGCAAGACAGCCCTTGCTCAAACGCTGCTCGAAACATATAACTATCCGTATCTGTCCATTGACCACCTGAAAATGGGACTGATCCGCAGCGGAAACACCCGGCTTACTCCGGAGAGTGATGACCGGGAGCTGACCGCATACCTGTGGCCCATTGTCCGTGAAATGGTGAAAACCGCCATCGAAAACAGGCAGAACCTGATCGTGGAAGGCTGCTATATCCCGTTTGACTGGCAGAAGGACTTTGATCCCGAATATCTGGAAAACATCCGGTATTACTGCCTTGTCATGAGCGAGGAATATATCCGGAGTCATTTTGATGACATAAAAGGATATGCGAGTACCATCGAACACCGGATGGAGGATGAATGGTACACCATGGAACGTGCATTGGAAGACAATGCGGAAATGCTGGCTCTTGCACA
>JAFQLN010000151.1 GCA_017414585.1 Clostridia bacterium
AAATTGTGGAGGAAGCGAGCAGCTGGGGGAGCAGAGGCTATCTCGAAAAAGAGCAGGAGATTCTGAAAGACGGGCTGAAGCGGTATCCGGACAGCTGGCGGATGATGCATTCGCTGATGCACAGTTTCTACTGGAACTGGACTAACAATCACGATGATATACAGTCTCTCGACAAAGCAATACGGTATGGCGAAAAAATACTCGAAAAGTGTACGGAAGACGATACCCGGCAGGGTGCTGTGCAGATTCTGTGCTATGCGTACAACGCCAAAGGCGATAAAGAACGGGCGGAGAAACTGGCATGGAGTGCCTGCGGTCTGTATAACTGCCGGGATTCTCTGCTGATTAACATTCTGGAAGGAGAACACGGACTTGAGCACAACCGCAATTTTGTCAAGAGTCTGCTGGATCTGCTGATTCTGGATGGTGCTGTGAACTACACCCTCGAATCCGGCGAAAAGCGGTTCACGGACGAGGAACAGGTTCAGGCATACCGGAAGATGATCGAAGTCTACCGTATCATGTTCGAGGACGGTGACTACGGCTTCTATCACGACAGACTGCGGGATGTCCATACCTATATAGCACGGTATTATGCAGATCGGAAGGATACCGCAAACACCCTCGCCCAGCTGAAAAATATCTCATTCCACGCCGTGAAATTCGTGGAATTTGCTGAGAATCCCGATTATACCTATACATCCCTCCTGTTCCGTGGACAGAACGGGTACGGTTTCTCGGCAACCAGATCCGACAACACCGCCGCCGACAGCCTGAAGGAACTGAATCACGCCAGATACGACTTCATCCGCGATACACCGGAGTTTGAAGAAATCAGAACCACCCTGGAGTCCCGCGCAGGCGAGTGGCAAAAACGCACCTGAAACAGCAAAAGAAAAAGTCTCGGAATCGGATCCCGGGACTTTTTCCGTATTCAGATTTTGATAACGGTTTTGCCTGTTTTTTCCGTGATGAAGCTGCGGAATTCGTCTGCGGTGCCGCCGGAGATGCCGGATTTTGCATACACCTGCGCGTGATTGCTGCCGAAGACGAACACAAAATACTCCGCGTTTTCCGCCAGTGCATCGACCTTGTCGTAGAACCATTCGGTTTTTCCCATCTCATTGGAGGTGGTATAGTTTTCCTCCGTGAAGACGGCCGAATTTTTCTTCATTCCCGGCAGCATCCGCTTTCCTGCAATGAATCCGTTGAGTCGGTCCTCAAAAATCAGTACAAGCAGGAGAATGACGGAGACGGCAAGGGTGACGATATCGCGGGCTTCAAAGGATGCGTCTTCCCCAAGAGGAAGTGCGAGGAGCAGTGCGAGAATGAGAACGATCCATCCGAAAATGTGCGAACGGCGGCTTTTTTTCTTCCGCACGGTTTTCCGCACTGCCTTTGCCATTGCTGTCAGGGCTTTGCTCGAATAGTCTGTTTCAAAGAGAAATTCCATACTGTCTCCTTTCCGCACAACGGGCATACTCAGTTGATGGTTACGAGATTGTCGAACATATCCGCGTTTTCACGGAGCTTCTTTTCACTGCCGACCGCACAGGTGTAGCCCTGAGCGCAGATCCTGTCGAATACATCCGCTGCCGCACGGAACTGTTCTTCGGTGATATCCAGCATTTCCGCTCTTTCCTTCAGCACATCTTCAAAGGGTCTGCCGCTGAGATATGCCCCGGTGGAACGGCCTGCCTTGCCTGCGGGGGACATGGGACGTTCGTAGCCGGAGAAGGTACCGATGATGTACTTGGTCAGTTCCTTTTCGTCAAACTTGAGATTGCGTACAAAGTCGCCGGTGCCGCCGTAGACTTCCCAGGTTTCCGTCAGCTTGGGGTCACGGTAGGAGGTGAACTGTACATTGCCGGAATCACCGCCGAAGCCGCATCCGCATCCGTAAGCACCGCCCTTGACACGGATCTGCTGATACAGCCAGTCCACGTTGACAGCGGTCTTGACGACATTGAAGGAAGCATGGAAGGGGATGTTGTCGAAATTCAGATTGCCCACACGAGCCACGTACTGTACCTGGGAGGGAATGAGAATGCCTTCGTTCTTCTTTACGGGAACGTATTCTTCTTCCGCGCCGAGGGAGTCGATGCAGATATCCTTCAGACCGGCCATCAGCTTTCTCAGAGCGGCGTCCATGGCATCGGTGCCTGCTTCGTCAGCGGACAGGGATACCAGAACCTTTGCGGGATTGAACAGGTATGCGGCAACCTTCTTCAGGTTTTCCACCATTTCCGCGGACTTTTCTTCGTAGTTGTCCAGC
>JAFQLN010000152.1 GCA_017414585.1 Clostridia bacterium
ATGCACAGAAGCTGACGCTGACCTGCGGAAAGAGCACCGCCGTCGTCACTGATGACAGTATCATACCCTTCCGGCAGACGACGGATGAAGCTGTGTGCATGAGCGGCTTTCGCTGCGGCGATGATTTCTTCTTCGGTCGCATCCCTGCCCATGCGGATATTGTCGCGGACCGTTCCCTTCATAATCCATGTGTCCTGCAGAACCATGCCGTATGTTCCGTGGAGCGAATCGCGTTTTGCATCGCGGATATCGCATCCGTCAATCGCAATCGAACCGCTGTTGACATCGTAAAAGCGCATGAGCAGATTGATAATGGTTGTTTTGCCGCATCCGGTCGGTCCGACAATGGCAACACGTTCCCCGGGCTTGACGGACAGATTCAGATCCCGGATAAGATCCTGCTGCGGCGTATAGGAGAAATCGACATTTTCAATGGAGACTTCCCCCTTCACGCCGGTCAGCTCGACTGCATTTTCCTTATCAGGCGCATAAGTCGGTTCATCAATCAGTTCAAAAATGCGTTCCGCAGAGGCAAGTGCGTTCTGCAGTTCGGTAATGACGCCGGAAATTTCGTTGAATGGTTTGGTATACTGGTTCGCATACGCGAGAAAACTCGTCAGTCCGCCGACGGTCATATTTCCTGCAACAGCAGCCAGCGCACCGGTCAAAGCAACCGCCGCATAAACGAGGTTGTTGATGAATCGCGTGGAGGGATTGGTGATGGACGAGAAGAAAATCGCGCGGAGGGAACATTTTTCCAGCCGGTCGTTGATTTCATCGAAGGTTTCAAGCGCAGCTTCTTCTCTCGAAAACGCACGTACAACGGGCTGTCCGCCGACGATTTCGTTGATATGCGCGGTCAGTTCGGCGTTCGTTTCGGAACGGAGCTTGAACATATGGAAGGTCTGTTTGGCAATAAAGGATGCGACAAACAGGGACAGCGGTGTAAGGATCACGACAACCAGCGTAATCAGCGGATGAATCGTCAGCATGAATACCAGCGTGCAGATGATGGTTGCAATACCGGTAAAGAACTGTGTGAAGCCGAGAAGAAGCCCTTCCGCAAACTGGTCAACATCGGCAATCACACGGCTGACCGTTCCGCCGTGCGGATGGGAGTCGATATAGGCAAGGGGCAGATGCGTCAGCGTATCAAAGGCATCCCGGCGCACATCACGGATGACGGAATAGGTAATGCGGTTGTTGACTGCGTTCATCACCCACTGGAGCACGGAGCATAGTGCGGCACTGACAGCGATTTTTACAAGATTTCTGTAAATCAGTTCCGTATCCACTTGTCCCGCGCCGATCATACCGTCAATCGCACGACCGCAGAGGATCGGAATATAAAGCGACAGAACAACGGTAACGCCCGCAAGAAGAACCGTTGACGCAAGAAGGGGGAGATACCGCTTCAGGTACGAAAACAGGCGGCGCCATGTTTCTTTTCTGACAGTTTTCTTTTCCTTAGCCATGGTCACGCCTCCTTCTTGTACTGGGATTCATCAATTTCACGGTATACCGGGCAGCCGGCAAGCAGTTCGTCATGGGTACCGATGCCCGCAATCGCACCATCATCCAGAACGATGATCTTGTCTGCGTGCCGGATGGACGAAGTACGCTGGGAAACGATGAGTGTGGTAGGTTTATAGTCGAGCGAAGCAAGTTCTTTCCGGAGTGCGGCATCGGTTGCAAAGTCCAGCGCGGAAGCCGCATCGTCGAAAATCAGAATTTCGGGTTTTCTGACAAGCGCGCGTGCGATAGTCAGTCTCTGACGCTGACCGCCGGAGAAATTGCGTCCGTTCTGTTCCACACCCGCATCCAGACTGTCATTTTTCGCCTCGACAACGTCCTTTGCCTGTGCGGAGCGGATTGCCTCGCTGAGTTCTTCCTCTGCCGCATCCGCTTTCCCCCACAGAAGGTTGGAACGGATGGAACCTTTGAACAGAGATGCGCGCTGAAGCACATACCCGATTTTTGTACGCAGAGCCTTGGCAGGATATGCCCGTACATTGACGCCGTTTACGAGAACTTCGCCTTCGGTGGCATCGTAGAAGCGCACGATCAGATTGACAAGAGAGGTTTTGCCGCAGCCTGTCCCGCCGATAATCCCGACCGTTTCACCGCGGCGGATGGAGAAATTCAGATGATCAAGCGCGGGGTCAGCATCCTTTGTATACCGGAGCGTTACACCGCGGAATTCGATTGCGGGAGCATTTTCATCTTCTGCGGGAGCGTTTTCGGCAAATGCCATTCCCGGTTCGGTATCGAGGACTTCTTCAATGCGGTTCATGCAGGAAATCGCTTTGGAAATACTGATAATCAGGCTGGCAAATTTGATCAGCTCCACAAGAATCTGCGTCATGTAGTTGTAAAGCGCAACGACCTGCCCCGTAGTAAGTTCACCGATTTCCACTTTTGCTCCGGACACGGCAAGAAGAAGGATAATACCCGCGTTGAGAATCACGAAAGTCAGCGGATTCATGAGTGCGGAAATCTGCCCCGCGAACTGCTGGCGGCGGTTTAAGGCATTGTTGTGCTCCGCAAATTTTACCCGTTCGTCATCTTCCATCCGGAATGCGCGAATCACACGTGCACCGGCAAGATTTTCACGTGTGGTGCCGGTGATGG
>JAFQLN010000153.1 GCA_017414585.1 Clostridia bacterium
ATCTGTGGGATTCCCTTCTCGCCGAATTCCCGCATCTGCTGATCGACAACTGCGCCAGCGGCGGACGTCGGCTGGATCTCGAAACGTCCCGCCGTTCCGTAACGCTGTGGAAGAGCGACACGGGATGCTTCCCCGAAAGTGCGGAACGCCGGCAGTTTACGTCCACATGGAGCCAGAATCAGGGGCTTGGTCTGTACGAATATCTCCCGTATCTGTCCTGTGCGGTCTGGGAATACGATGCATACACCGTCCGCTCCACCGCGACGCAGGGACTGGCGTGCAACTTTGATGTATTGAATCCCGCGTTTGACTTTGCCGGAGCTGAAAAAATGCTTGCCGAAGTAAACGAAATGAAGGAATACTGGGACGGAGACTTTTTCCCGCTGACCGAAGCCGCCGCGGACGAATCGGTCTGGTGTGCGTTCCAGCTTTCCCTCGGAGACCGCGGTGCGGCTTATGTCTTCCGCAGATCGCAGGCAGAAGAAGAGACATTCACGCTCGCTCTCCGTGCGGTCGACGAAAACTGTGTCTATCGCGTCCTTTTCTCCGACGAGGAACTGCATATAACCGAAGCCGAATACACGGGAGCTGAACTTGCAGGCGGAATCGGCGTGACCATTCCGCAGAAACGCGGCAGTCTGCTGGTACGGTACGAAGCCAAAGCCTCAAGCACAGACCGGAGATAACCCGTGTCCTCCGGAGCATCCGGCAGGACATCCCCAAAGTCCGCTGTGCCGCCATTGTCAACACATCCGACGAAAGCCTCATCCCGGGCGGCGGGGGCAATTTCGCCGTCCTGCCGCCGCGGATCCGAAGCTCCTTCCTGCCTGTGAAAAGCCGGGACCGGATATCGTTTCCCGCATCGACGACCGGTATTCGGAATTCTTTCCGCTTTGGGCAGGCTGAGGAGCGGAACTCCGTGTGGAAATTAGGTGACAGAATTATTTTTGCACTGCAAGCAAAAAAGGAATGATACGTTAACTTCTATATTTCAAAAAATACCGGGAGTATTTCTATGAACAACACAATCCGACGACTTCTTGACGGTCATGACGACAACCATATGCTGCCGTTTTTCTGGCAGCACGGCGAGGACGAAGCGACGCTCCGCGAATATATGAAAGCCATTTATGAAGCGAACTGCAGAGCGGTCTGCGTGGAAAGCCGTCCTCACCCCGATTTTGCCGGTCCGAAATGGTGGAAGGATATGGACGTCATTCTTGACGAGGCACGCAAACGCGATATGAAAGTCTGGATCCTGGACGACAGCCATTTCCCGACCGGTTATGCGAACGGTGCGCTGAAGAATTATCCCGATTCCATGTGCAAACAGAATATTTTCCTGACCCGGTATACCGCCCGCTCCGACGGTCCCGTAACCCTCGACCTCTATGCCGCAGGTCTTATGCAGATCAATAACTGCAGCGGAACTCCGGCGCGTGTTTTCGAGAATGACGAGAGTGTTCTTTTCGTTATCGCAGAAAATGCCGACGGAAAGACGATCGATATCACCGGCTGCGTTGAAAACAGAACCCTTCACTGGGACAAGCCCGACGGCGAGTGGACGCTCGAGATCTGCGTTCGTTCACGCAATACGGGCGGCCGCCGCGATCATATCGGCCTGCTGGAAGAGGACAGCGTTCAAATCCTCATCAATGCCGTTCATGAGCCGCACTGGCAGCATTATGCCGCAGATTTCGGTAAAACAATCGCCGGTTTCTTCTCCGATGAGCCGGAGCTCGGCAACGGTCCGACATACGCTCAGGGCAACGTCTTCGGCACCGATCAGGACCTTCCCTGGAGCCCCACGATGGAAAAACTCATGCGCGAAGATCTCGGCGAAAACTGGCACGAACTTCTCACTTATCTCTGGAAGGACGGTGCTGACGCGCCCCGTGTCCGCATGATTTACATGGACCGCCTCACAAAGCTCGTCCGCGAGAGATTTTCCAACAAACTCGGGAATTGGTGCAGAGACCACGGCGTTGAGTACATCGGTCATCTGATCGAAGACGGCGGTCAGCACTGCCGCACCGGCTCGACTCTCGGCCACTATTTCCGCGGTCTTCAGGGACAGCATATGTCCGGGATCGATAACATCGGAGGTCAGGTTCTTCCGCAGGGCGAAGATGACAATACCGGCTATTTTAACCCCAACGATTACCGTCCCGGCGAATTCTACCAGTACGCACTCGCAAAGCTCGCCCAGAGCGCCGCAGCGATCGAACCGAAAAAGAATCACAATGCAATGTGCGAGATTTTCGGCAACTACTTCTGGAAAGAAGGCGTCCGTCTCGAAAAATATCAGGCGGATCACTTCC
>JAFQLN010000154.1 GCA_017414585.1 Clostridia bacterium
GACCGTACTGACCGGAACCGCCGGACTGCTTCTTGTGCTTACCTTCAACATCGGAGGTACCCTTGATGGTTTCACGGTATGCGAGTCTGGGAGTTTCAAGAAGAACGGAGGTGGAGTAACGGCTCTTCATCTTGGATACAACAACGTCAAGCTGCATGTCGCCCATACCGGAGATGGTCATCTGCTTGGTTTCTGCGTTGTTTTCGTAGATGAGAGTCGGGTCTTCTTCGAGAAGTCTTGCAAGACCGGTGGAGATCTTGTCTTCGTCGCCCTTTGCGGCAGGCATGATCGCCATGGTCATGTATGCCTTCGGGAAAACGATCTTCTTGTATTCAAATTCGGAGTTCAGCGTAAGGGTGTCGTTGGTGTTGGTGTTTGCGAGCTTGGAGGTCATACCGATATCACCGCAGCAGAGGCTGGTAACTTCGGTCTGCTTCTTGCCGCGGATGGTGTAAATGTGACCCATCTTTTCACTGGAACCGGAAGTGATGTTCTTGAGCGTCATTTCGTTGGTCAGCGTACCGGACATAACCTTGAAGAAGGTCTGCTTGCCGAACGGATCGGCGATGGTCTTGAAGACGAAGATTGCGCATTCGCCGTCAGCGGAAATAGGCATTTCGTCGCCGTTTTCGAGAACTTCAACCTTCTTTGCGGTCGGACGCGGGAAGGAGGAAGCGATGGTGTCGAGAAGGAAGGTTACACCCCAGAGGTTGACAGCGGAACCGGAGAATACGGGAACGATGGAACCGTCGATGATACCCTGATGGAGAGCTTCAACAGCTTCTTCCTGTGTGATTTCTTCGCCTTCAAAGAACTTGTCGAGGAGTTCTTCGCTGGTAGATGCGAGCGCTTCGTTGAGAGCTTCCTTGTAATTTTCCGCAACGGATACCATGTTCCCATCGAGATCGGATTCGCTTCTCTTGCCCTTGTCGTCGAAGGTGTAGCACTTCATTTCAACGAGGTTGATGAACTTGGTGTTATTGCCGTCCTTTACGGGAACGAGAACAGGGCAGACTGCAGTGCCGAACTGATCGTGCAGCTGGCTGAATACGCGGTCGAAGTCAGCGTCCGGATCGTCGCACTTGTTGATGAAGAATGCCTTCGGGATTACAGCGCCTTCTGCCTTATCCCAGCCGAGTTCGGTACCGACTTCTACGCCGGCCTTACCGTCGAGCGTGATGATTGCAGCGTCTGCAACACGTACACCCGCATAAACGTCACCCTGGAAATCAAGGAAACCGGGGGTGTCGATGAAGTTGATCTTGATATCGTTCCACATAACGGGAGCGATTGCGAGGTTCAGGGAGAAGCCGCGCTTGATTTCTTCGGCATCATAGTCGCAGACAGTATTGCCGTCGGTGGTCTTACCGAGTCTGTCCGTTCCTTTACCTAAATATAAAGCTGCTTCTGCGAGCGAAGTTTTACCGGAACCGCCGTGACCGAGCAGGGCAATATTACGGATACTTTTGGTGGTGATGTCTGCCATAATGGGGAATCTCCTTTGTATGTAAGTATATCGAAAACATAAAGTTTCAGGGGTAAAGCTGCCGTTCTGCTGAAACAACAGCCTTACCCCTCAATTATACACGATTATTGGGCGGATTGCAAGACAATATCACAAATTTTACGTGATGCACATGACATTTTTTAGGGCAGTTTTTTGTGCAAAATGTCTGTCTTCCGGGATCGCGGAACAAAAAAGATGCGTTGAAATCGTATCACAATGTATGTTTATGCACGCATGAGCACTTCTTCGATCTCACAGATATACATTTTGTGGAAATCTCCCGCTCTGTAATTGGCGAGTGCAGCGTCGTCGAGGAAGGCGGATTTCTTCAGATCGTCCTCGTACAGCTTCCGGGTTTTGAGAACCAGTTTCGCTTCGGCAAACCAGACAGCGCGTCCGTCTTGTGTGCAGTCGGAAACAGGCGTCAGACCGCAGTCAGCGGCTTTGTCTTTTTCCGCACCGCTGAATTTTCCGCAAAAGGAAAGTGCGGGACGGTAGTCTTCGGTGAAGAAGGAGAGAGTCATGCGGCTGTTCTTTTCCGTAAAGCGGAAGGTGTGCCGCTGGGGTCGGATGAAAACAAACGCAACCGGCTTGTTCCAGAGAATGCCGACGCCGCCCCAGCTTGCGGTCATGGTGTTGTAGTCTTCGCCGCCCTTCATACCGTCCGTACTGTTGGCGGATGTGACGAGCATCCAGTCTTTACCGATGAGACGGAAGGCATTTTCGGTGAGTTCTTCGGGGGTGATTTTCTTGAATTCGGACATATTCGGCTCCTTCGGTTCCTTCGGGATCAGAAATTCATACTGTTCCAGCCCCAGTGGGACACTTCCTCATACTTGACATAAACGCGGTCTTTTGAAACATCGCATTCTTTTTCAATCAGTGCGCACATACCGGCAGTCATGGCATCGTAAGCCGCATCGGACTGACTGCCGAAAATGGCGATGTCAACGAACATACAGGGCGCGTCGCTTCCGGCGAAGTACATACTGCAGTTATCGGTGAAATTGAGCATGAGCCAGTTTTCTGTCTTGCCCGGGAAGGAGGCGGCGAGAATTTCCGCGATCTGTGCTTTGAGAAGATCGGTTTTGTCCTTCGGCAGGGAAATGTTGGTTTTTACGTCGATAAAAGGCATGGGAGACTTCCTTTCTTTCCTTAATATAATGTACTGCATTATATGTGTTGGGGGGATTTTATATGTATGATATCATACAGCGGTCGTTTTGTCAAGGGAACGTCTCAGGCACGGATTCTTTCTTGACAAAGATTCTGACGAGTGCTATAATTATTTCTGGTAGAAGATTTTAGTTATAGCGGAAGGAACCCATTTTGTGAGAATCAAGAAATTTTTGCTTCTTTTCCTTGTGCCGCTTTTCCTGTTTACAGGCTGTGCAAAGACGGAAACGGCGGATGACGGACGACTTTCGATTGTCGCCACCAATTTCGCCATGTACGATTTCGCACGCGCCGCAGCAGGAAACAGCTGCCATGTAACCATGCTCCTGCCTCCGGGAAGCGAATCGCACGATTTTGAAGCGTCCCTCACCGATATCGCCATGATCAGTGAAGCCGATGTGTTTGTCTGCGTCGGCAGTGAAGACTGGGTGGACGATGCATGGCAAGCCATGGGTTCGCTCGCGGACGGGATCACGGTCATACGTGCCATGGATACCGTCCTGCACCACGGAACGGATTTCGTTTCCGCCGAACTCTGCCCAGTCGAACATGATCACGACCACGATCACGACCATGAGCACAGTGCGGATATGGACGAGCACGTGTGGATGTCCGTCGGCAACGCGAAAGCGATCATGAACGAAATTGCCGATGCGGTCATCGCGCTGGATCCGAGTCTGGAACAGCAGGTGACGGCAGACAGGGATTTGTACTTCAGCCTTCTGGATCCCGTGGATGCACACCTGTACGAACTGGCACAGAAGACGGATAAAAAGCTCGTCGTCGCAGACCGTTTTCCCTTTGCTTATATGACACAGCGGTACGGATTTGCATATGAAGCGGCTTTTACGGGATGCACTTCCGACACAGAACCGACCCTTGCCGTGATCAACACGCTGATCGAAACGGTGAAAAACGAGAAAATTCCCGTGATTTTTGTGACCGAAGGCTCCGATCGGAAGACTGCCGAAGCGGTTGCCGAGGAAACAGGCGCTGAAATCCGTGTGCTGTATTCCTCGCAAAGCGTAACAAAAGAAGAGTTTGAAAATGGAGCGACTTATGCATACTTTATGCAGAAAAATTTAGCGGCACTGAACGAAGCTCTGGGAGAATGAAAATGAGTGAACTGATCAAAGCCGAAAAACTCGTTCTCGCGTTTGACGGACATACGGCAGCGGAAAACGTGCATTTTACGCTGAAAGAGGGGGATTACCTCTGTGTTGTCGGAGAAAACGGTTCGGGAAAAAGCACTCTGCTGCGCGCGATTACGGGAGAAGTGAGACCTGCCGGCGGCAAGCTCGAACTGGCACAGGAACTTCTGAAAAAAGGCATCGGATATCTGCCGCAGAAATCCAAAATCCAGCGCGATTTTCCGGCATCGGTGCGGGAAGTTGTCCTTTCCGGATGCACGCGGCGGGACGGGTTCGGACTGTTCTGGAAAAAGGAATCGAAGAAAAAAGCGGACGATGCTATGGAACTGCTCCGGATTGCTGATCTCGCAGACAAATGCTACGGAGACCTGTCCGGCGGTCAGCAGCAGCGGGTACTTCTCGCACGTGCTGTCTGCGTATCGGACGCACTGCTTCTGCTGGACGAACCGGTGACGGGACTGGATCCGGACGCGGCGCATGAGATGTATCACACCATCCGAACGATCAACCGGCAGACCGGATGCGCGGTGATGATGGTATCGCACGATGTGAGCTGTGCTCTCCGGGAAGCGGATCACGTGCTGTCGATGTGCCGGGGACACTCTTTCTTCGGAACCGTGGCGGAATACCGCAGACATGAGCAGATGGATGAAGCTGCGGATGAAAAACGCCATGCCGGTCACGACCACAGTCACGGACATCATACGGAGGAATAGGCTATGGAACTGAGTGCAATTTTCGCATCGGAATTTCTCACCCGCGTGGTTCTGCGCGCCATGGTTGTCGGGGTGCTCGTCTCCCTGTGCGCATCCGTGCTCGGCGTGAGTCTGGTTTTGAAACGGTATTCCATGATCGGGGACGGGCTGTCCCATGTGGGATTTTTCGCACTGTCACTGTCGGCGGCGGCAGGCGTGAGCGCGACATATTCCATGGAAGTATCCGTACCGGTTGTCATTCTCGCGGCAGTGCTGATTCTGCGGCTGTCCAGACGGGACGGCAGGCTGAACGGGGACGCCGCGTGTGCCATTGTCTCGACGGGTGCTGTAGCCGTGGGAACACTGATGTATAATTTTACCGGCGGCAGGAGCGGGGATATCTGCAATTCCCTGTTCGGCTCGGCGTCGGTGATTACCATTTCCGATAAGGATATGGTGCTGTCGATCATTCTGTCCGCCGTGGTTCTGGTGTGGTTCGTGCTGTTTTCCAAGACCATTTTTTCCGTCACCTTTGATGAAACCTTTGCGCACGCCGCCGGAATCCGGACAGATGTATACAGCGTCCTTCTCGCCGTGCTGACCGGTGTGACCATCGTTGTCGGCATGAAAATGATGGGCTCGATTATGATTTCCGCTCTGATTATCTTTCCCGCGCTGACAGCCATGCGCCTGACCAAATCCTTCCGGCTGACGGTGATTCTGTCTGCAGTCATTTCGGTCGTCTGCTTCGTTGCGGGATTTCTTGCCGCGTGTGTGTATTCTCTCCAGACCGGTGCGGCGGTTGTAACAGCGGAGCTTGTGTGCTTTGTGCTCGTTTCGGCTGTATCTGCGGCTGTATCGGAGTTCCGCAGACGCGCACGGGGCAGAAGTTGAAATTTTAAACGACAATATAAAAAATTGAACGACAATATTTAAAAAAGGAGAAAAAGTCATGAAAGAATTTGGAATCGAAGGACATGAACCGAGTCTGCTTCCGGAAGGCGACTGGACACTGGTCTGGGCAGATGAATTTGACGGAACGGAGCTTGACCGCACGAAATGGGATTACCGCCTGTCGATAATGGGAAAACGGCACCGCACATGGGTCGATGACGGCGTGCATCTGGACGGAGAGTCCCACGCAGTATTCACGGTTTTCGAGCGGGACGGAGAAATCTGTTCTTCCCAGCTTCAAACGGGGTATAACTATATGGACGAGCCGCACGAAGAAGGTAGGAACAGCGGACTGTCATGGCCGATCGGGAAGCTGAAGGAACACAAATTCCTGCACCGGTACGGATACTACGAATGCCGCTGCCGCCTGCAGCAGAAGGAAGGCTGGTGGTCGGCGTTCTGGCTCCAGTCTCCGGTCATCGGATGCAGTCTCGATCCCTCGTTTGCAGGTGTCGAAAACGATATCATGGAGAGCTTCCAGCCCGGTAAGATCATCAAGCACTGCAACCACTGGAACGGCTACGGAGTCGATCACAAGCGGGGGACCGCAGGCAGCGGTATGGAACTTGACAAAACAGTATTCCACCGTTTCGGTATGCTGTGGGATGAGAACGGATACACCTTCTATGTGGACGGAAAACAGGACGGTGAACGGATCGAAGCGCCCGTTTCGCATATTCCCCAGTTCATTCTCATTTCCACCGAAGTAAACGGCTACCGGGCAAAAGAACGTGCTGCCACACCCGAAGCAAGAGATGCAGTAGGGGATACCTTTGTTGTGGACTATGTGCGTGTCTTTGA
>JAFQLN010000155.1 GCA_017414585.1 Clostridia bacterium
ACCTCGTTATGACCACTTCGATAACTCTCCGGGTATTTTACTGCCGACTCCGTGGGAAACGGCAGGTAAAATCAAAAAATATGAATTTGTAAAATTGCGAGAAAACTGCGAGATACCCTCGAAACCCACTGTAAAGGCAAGTGAGAAAAACAGAGGAAACCGCACGATTACCGCAGAAAACGCGAGATTCCGAAAGAGAGCCGTGACGGGGACGAGAATTTTTCAAGACCACCTCGTTATGACCGCTTCGATAACCCTGCGCATAAATACGTCTATTATTATACAGGACTTGCTTCCGATTGTCAAGCATTTCGCAGAGAAAAACAGCGCGGTATTTGTGCTCAGATGCGTATCCCATTGATAAAATCCGCAAAACAGTCCGGGGCATAACGGTCGGGGACGGACAGCCGGATGCCGTCGATGTGCAGATACCGGGCGGCTGCATAGCTGTAAGAAGACAGCGGGCGGTCAAGGACATCGTCGGAATGGGCGGAGACGAGATACCCTTCCTCGGAAAACCCCGTCACAAGCAGGGAATGATAATAAATCCCGTCCGCGCGCATGAGCTGAATGACATCGCCAAGCTCCAGCCCGCCTTCGCTGACCTCCCTGCCGAACGGACCGACATCCCGGTTTGAGGTCAGAAAATTATAGAAAAACTGTACCCCCGTCCATGCCGCCGCCCGATCGTTCGGGGAAATATAGTACCAGCCGAAGGTCGGGGTGTAGTTCATCACGCACGAACCGGCGTATATGCTCTGCGATACAAAATTCGTGCAGTCCCCGCCGATGCCCGTGTAGTTTTCAAACAGCGGATTGCGCGCAAATGCCCAGCGGCGTGCGTACTGTACCGCTCTGTCCCGGTCATACTCCATCACAACCAACATACAAATCCCCCGTATCATGCTTTGCTATATCGTATGCATGACGCGGGGGATTGATTCATCTTTTCAGCAGAACATCGTCCATCGAAAAACTGTAGCCGCGGATCTGCGCGTTCGGTGCGTCGTCTACGATATATTCGACTGCGTAGATTTCACCGTCGTCAAACTGTACCCAGCCGCTGTAGCCGAGATCGGAAACGGGACTGCGGTCATAGTCAAGCGGAAGGATGCGCACTGTCTGCTCTTTTCTGGATGATGCCAGCGCGGATTCTTCCGTGAAAAACGCCGCCATGAAATTCTGTGTCCACGCGCCGAGCCATCCTTTGCCGCCCTGCATGAACCGGTAGGTCAGCATCAGAGTCCCGTCGGCAAGACAGCCTGCAGTCGGACGGTGGCATCCGGGAATCGGCGTGCGGTATACCTCCGACCATGTCAGCCCGCCGTCTTTCGAGAAGGTCTTGAGACAGTCGATACCGTCCGCGCTGTTTTCCCGCAAAAAGCAGACGAGCGTGCTGTCCGAAGTTTCAATGATGGAGGCTTCACAGAGATTGTACCGCGGATCTGCGGCGACCGTGATCCTTTCCGACCAGGTTTTCCCCTGATCATCACTGACAATGCAGTATTCGGTCAGCTTGCCGGTGTCATCCGACGGGGTGTGCGCCGCGAGAATCCATCTGCCCGTGCGTGTTTCGAGCAGTTTGTCCGGGACAATGCCGGAGAGAGGCGTGGCGAGAGGAGCTGACCATGTGTCGCCGCCGTCTTCGCTGAACCACAGCCAGACCTGTGTGTTCCTGCCGTTTTCATGCCCGCGGATGAAGTCGCAGGAGATTGCCAGTCTTCCGTCCGCGAGCTTTGCGATCCGTGCACAGTTCCAGTATGCGGTTTTTTCGCCTTTTTCGGTGAGATATCGCTTTTCTGACCACGTCCGTCCGCGGTCATCGCTTGTCACCAGCGTCAGGCGGGCATCGGTGCGGTCGCCGTGGTGTCTGCACTCACTGAAAACGCAGATGAGCCTGCCGCTGTCGGTGAGGCAGAGATCCGGCCATGCTTCATAGATCGAATCGTCGCGGGAAACCGTGAATTTTTGGATTGCCATGGACTTTTCCTCCCCTTACTTCTTTTTTTCTTTCAGCTTTTTCAGAACCTTAGCGATTTCCTCATCCACAGCCGTGACCTCTTCGTAAAACTCTCTGGCTGACAGACGCAGAACGCCCGAGCGCACTGCCTGCAGCTGAATCAGACCGTCCGAGGTAATGACGCGGACATTGAAATCCTTGCCGATCTGCGAAGTGAGCCGTTCAATGTAGGTGTCCCCCAGCTCGCCTTCCTTTGTGTAGACGACATGAATGCCGTGGTAATCGAATTTTCTTTCCACGGAACCCTTGACGTTGTATGCGTCGAAGACCAGAATGATGTCCCTGCCCGTGAATGCCTGATAATTGGCGAGAATATCGCACAGTGTCCGGCGGGCATTTTCAAGATCCGTTTCTGCCAATGCCGCCAGCTCGTCCCACGCGAAAATGACGTTGTAACCGTCCACGATGTACAGGGCTTTTTTGTATTTCGGTACTTTCACATCCACAATCACATTGCTCTTGACTTCTCCGTAAACCTTGCGGCGGATCGGACCGAATTCGCGTTCCATGATCGCTTCCAGTTCTTTTTCGTCGATTTTGACATTCTTTTCATTGACCCTGTGTTCGGCAGGTGCGGTCAGATCGGGCTGTTCTGCGGAGAATTTGGGCTTGACGGCTTCCAGATGCATATACTCGGTGACCATGTTCCACGGAACGACAAATCCCGCCCCGTGCGCGCAGAAGACGGAATCGGGCGTGTTGTCCATGTCCGCTTCGGGATTGTAGCCGATGGAAGCAATGACTTCCTCCGCATTGTGGCAGGGGAAATATCCCTCTACGCGGCAGGTGAAGCGTCCTTTGCCGTGGGTGTACGAGGCGACTTCTTTTGCATAGTCCGCCATGGCTGCAACTGGTGCGCGTCCGACAAGAACCGTGCTTTCCGGGGAAGTTTCTTTTTCCTCATAGGTTCCGAAGCGTGCGAGAATATCCGCAATCGCGCGTCCGATGGTATCCGACGGAATTTCCAGCCGGAAGGCGTAATACGGTTCGAGAAGGGTGCACGCTCCCGACGTTTTCGCCTGCATCAGTCCGTGACGCACCGCACGGTAAGTGGATTCGCGGAAATCCCCGCCCATGGTGTGCTTCAGGTGCGCCCGTCCTGCGGCGAGGGTGATTTTCATATCCGTGATCGGACTGCCCGTGAGGGTGCCGAGGTGCTGTTTTTCTTCCAGATGCGTGAGAATGAGCCTCTGCCAGTTCCGGTCAAGAAAGTTTTCCGGACAGCGTGTGTCAAAGACCAAGCCTTCCCCCGCTTCCAAAGGTTCCAGCAGCAGATGCACCTCCGCGTAGTGCCGCAGGGGTTCAAAATGCCCCACGCCTTCTGTGGCTTTTGTGATCGTTTCCTTGTATAAAATTCTTCCGTCATCAAAGGTGACGTCCAGTCCGAAGCGGTCGCGGATGAGGGAGATGAGAATTTCCGTCTGGATCTGTCCCATGACCTGCGCGTGGATTTCCTCGTACCGTTCGTTCCAGAGGATGTGCAGAAGCGGTTCTTCCTCCTCCAGTTCCTTGAACTTAGGCAGGAGCAGACGCACATCCGCATCCTTCGGAAGGGTGATTTTGTAGTTGAGAACCGGCTCCAGATACGGCAGCATGGATGCGGATTCTTCGCCGAGTCCCTGTCCCGCATACGTGCCGGTCAGTCCCGTGACTGCGCAGATTCCGCCTGCCTCCACCAGATCGGGCGTATCGAATTTCGCGCCGGAGTAGACACGCACGCCGGTGATTTTTTCTTCAAGCACTTCGTCGGCACCGATGGGGGTATAGCGGATGCTTTGCCGCGGCGTGAGCGTTCCGCCCGTCACTTTCAGATAAGTGAGCCGGCTGCCGCTTGTATCGTGTCCGATTTTGTAAACCTTGGCGGAGAACGCCTCGGGATAGGACTTTTCAAGGGTATACTGTGTCAGCAGTTCGAGGAGCCGTGCGACACCGTCGAGCTTGAGTCCGCTGCCGAAACAGCATGGAAAGAGCTTTCTCTGTGCAATCAGCTCCCTGATGCGTTCGTCGGAGACTGCTCCGGTTTCCATGTACTCTTCCAGCGCGTGTTCGTCGCAGAGAGCAATGTGTTCGTAAAATTCGTCATCGGACAGACTGCCGTCGGCTGAAAAATCGACGCACGCGGGACTGAGATGCGACGTCAGATCGGCTGTGACGCCCGTCTTGTCCGCACCGGTGAGATCCATTTTTGTGACAAAAACGAACGTGGGCACATGATACCGCTCGAGCAGAAGCCACAGCGTTTCCGTGTGTGCCTGTACGCCTTCCGAGCCGCTGATGACGAGGATCGCGTAGTCGAGTACGGCAAGGGTACGTTCCGTTTCGGCTGAAAAATCGACGTGTCCGGGGGTGTCAAGCAGGGTGATGGAGAGATCGGGGGTACCGAAGACTGCCTGCTTTGAAAAGATGGTGATGCCGCGTTCGCGTTCGAGTTCATGCGTGTCGAGGTAGGTGTTGCGCCAGTCCACGCGCCCAAGTTTTTTGATTTTGCCTGTTGTATATAACAAAGCCTCCGAGAGCGTGGTTTTCCCCGCGTCCACATGGGCTAAAATTCCGATAACCTGTTTTTTCATTGCGTCCTGCTTTCGTGATTCCTTTCCGATTATTATATCATAAAAGAAAGCGTGCGTCCATAGAAAAAAAGGAATTCTCGGCCTCCTGTTTCGTAGCCGGGAACTCCTGTCCGCTTATGCTGATGTATATTTTTCTGAAAAGTCCGTGTTTCTCCCGTAGCGGTATTCGTCGCCGCTGCAGCCTTCGAGCACGATTTCGTCATCATCATACCGTTTCACACACCACATCAATCCCTGCGGTGTTGTTATACATTGTCCAAGTACGGCATATTCCACGGGTATTTTTATTTCTTTCGGACGGGAGGAAAAGTCTGCATGAAAAGAACAGTAGTCTTTTCTCTCCATACAGTCGCGGATGCGGAAATATTGCTCTCCGGCGAACAGTCCGAGTTCAAACGGCAGGTTCCATGATGCACCGATATAGACATCCGCATAACCGGGACGGATCTGGAAAATATATTCCGTCTGCGCCGTGCAGAGGTGGAGAGAGCACATTCCGCTGCTGTTTATGAAAACCGCACCCATCCGCCACGAACGGATGGCAGAAGCGATTCCGACCTCGCTGACTTTCGGCATTTCAGCTCTGTCATGAGAGGATACGAACATTTCCGTGACACGCAGACCGGTGGTTTGTTTTTCGGTAAACGGCAATCCGAGACAGGTGCTGAGTGCTGTTTGGTCGCCGAACGACCATGTTTCATTGTTTTCGTACACGCCGCATGCATTTGTCCTGTCCGTGTCGAAGCAGTACTCTACAGCGGCAATGCAGATTTTGTATGTTCGGCTTCCGGTATAGAGACGGCATCCGATACGGTGCGGTGTCACGTTTTCGTAATAACAAAGGGCAAATTTTTCTGTCAAAACGATTTCTTCTCCTGCTCCGCGAAGTACCCGGCAGCGGAAGATATCGGACGAAGCAAAGGTATCGATGTTTTCACGCAGAATATAGTCCGTTGTGACGGAGAAAAGTTCCGCCATCCGCACAATTTTTCCGATTTCCGGCAAGGTCATATCCCGTTCCCATTTTGAAACGGACTGCCGCGTTGTGCCGAGCAATTCTCCGAACTGTTCCTGCGACAGGTGATTTTTCACGCGCAGTTCGATGATTCTTTCGCCGAGTGTCATAAAGAATCCTCCTGTTTTCTTTCCATTTATTTCACCAATAATAATACCGCACTCCATCCTTTCTGTAAAGCGACAGAGAGCGGCATTTTGTCAACAGACAGGTGACATATTTGAAAGCAGTTTGCCAAGTTATGAAGGTCAGATACCGATATATCCCTTGAGCACCTTGAGCGTATTGTATACGCCGTCCTTGTGCGAGCGTTCGTAGCCGTGGCTGGCGTAGACACCGGAGCCGATCAGCCCGTGACGGATATCATAGCCCGCGGACAGCGTCGCTTCCACATCGGAGCCGTAGTGCGGGTAGATGTCAACCGCGTAGTCCGCTTCTTCCGCCTTTGCCGCCGCGATGAGCTTGGAGATCACCGGGTAGGAGTACGGACCGCCGGAGTCCTTCGCGCAGATCGACACCATTTTTTCCGTACAGCCGAGACCGTCGCCGACGCATCCCATGTCCACGGAAATCGCTTCGGTTACGCCTGCGGGAACGGATGCCGCACCGCCGTGACCGACTTCTTCATAAACCGTCACGTGCGCATAGACTCTGCGTTCGGGTACGATTTTTTCGTCCGCCATGTACTTCGCCAGTCCGAGCAGAATGCCCACCGACAGCTTGTCGTCGAGGAAACGGCTTTTAATATATCCGCTTTCGGTGATCTTCGTTCTGGGATCGAATGCAACGATGTCGCCGACTTCAATGCCCATCGCACGTGCGTCTGCTGCGGATGCAATATCTTCATCGAGGACGACTTCCATGGCGTTCCAGTTCCGCTGGGTACTTCCGTAATTCGAGTTGACGTGCACCGATGCGTTGCAGAGCTGGAGCGTTCCTTCGATCACTTTGCCGTCACGGGTGTGGACGCGCACATTTTCGGCTTCCGCGTTTTCCGCACGCATCCCGCCGAGATTGGTGACCTTCAGCCTGCCGTTCCCCTTGATTTCGGATACCATCGCGCCGAGGGTGTCCGTGTGTGCTTCAAGGAACAGACCGTCTTCGGTGTCCTTTCCGCCGAGATCGACGAGAACACCGCCCTTTTTCGTGATCTGTGCGTCATAGCCGAGGGAGGCAAACGCTTCTTTTACCCACTGTGCCGCCGCTTCCGTGTAGCCGGTCGGACTGTCAACGGCGAGAAGCTCTGCGGTTTTTTCTGCTGCGTAATCTGCATATTTTCTGTCAAGCATGGTAAAAAATCTCCTGCTGTTTCTGATTTTTTTCAGTATATCACATTTGTGTGCGTTTGTCACCTGTTTTTCGATATTTTCCGTTTCAGCCGGAACCGATACAGAGAAATCGCTCAAAAAAGCACGAAAAGTTCTTGCTATTTGATACTATTCATGGTATTATTGATTTCAGGTATCATGAATAAACATTGGAGGTAAGTTGTTCTATGCGTGAAAACAAACTGCGCTTTGAAGTCGGTGAAAGAATTACGCTGACTGACGGAGATTGGAGCGTGATCAGCCGAAATGGGCAGGATTTCTGGAGAGCATTTCTCGACAGCGGAGAGAATCGGGAACTTGCGGTTTATTCGCATCTGCAGACACCGGTAAAAATAGAAAAATCCGGTGATTCGACGACATTCTATTATGAAAATCTGGTCGCCGAAGATGGTCAGTGCTTCAGCATTGGTCTTGAACTGACAATCTGTTCTGAAAACGGCAATCTTGTCTTCACTTCCAGGATTGAAAACCATTCAGCGGCAATTCTGAATGAACTGCAATATCCGTTCCTGTCATCCTGCAGCTATGGCTGTGAGCCAAAGGATGAGATCCTCTATGTTTCCGAGGGGCTCGGAGCCCGTATTCCGGATCCGCGTTCCCATGTTGCTGCTGCGCACACGGAGTACATGGCAGCAGATTATAAGTCAATCTGGCGGTCATATACATATCCTGCAGCGGGACACGGTGTGCCGGTTACCATGCCGTGGGTCGGACTCCAGTGCGGGGGGAAGTATCTCTACCTTGGCGAGCATAACCCGGAAATGCGGCTTATCTCTTTGAATGTCGGAATCCCATCACGCGGCGCCGAATCGGAACTGATGTTATGCATAGCGCATTATCCGGCAGCAAATCCATCGGAAACTGTCTCGATTGGCCGTTCCGTGATCGCGGTCTTCGATGGCGATTGGAGAAAGGGAACAGCCTTCTACCGTGCGTGGTCGGAGCAGGCATGGATGATTGAACACAAGATTCCGGACTGGGTAAAGAACATCACCGGCTGGCAGCGTGTTATCTGCAAGCATCAGTACGGTGAGGTTTTTTGGAAGTATTCCGATCTTCCGAAGCTGTGGGAAGATGGCATGCGTTATGGCATCAACGGACTGCTGCTGTTCGGCTGGTGGAAGGGACGTTTTGACAATAATTATCCTGAACTTGAACCCGATCCTGCACTTGGCGGCGGGGAAGGTTTGAAAGCGGCGATTGAAGAGATACAGAAAAAAGGCGGATATGTTCTGCTCTACTCAAATGGGAATCTCATCGACATCAAAACGGAATTCTACAAACGCATTGGTCAGAGGATCGCGCACAAGGATATTGACGGCAACGAATACCGCGAACATTATAAGTTCAGCAATGACGGAACGATTCTCAGAGATTTCGGCTACAAATCCTTTGTTACCGCATGCCATACGACGAAGGAATGGCACGATAATCTTCTCGATATTGCACGTCTGAAACTCTCATTCGGACCGGACGCGGTATTCTTCGACCAGGTCGCATGCTGTCTGAAGCTTTGCTTTGATCAATCGCATCCTCACGGGAAGCGAATCGACGAGGATGGGATGGGACGCTGGAATAATTTGCGTGCGATTCGTGAAATTCTTCCGGAAGAAAAATCGCTCGGTGTTGAATGTATCAATGACCGCTACTGCAATCTGGTGGATTTTGTTCACGGTTACGGAAAAGGGATGCACTACGGCTGGAGCTTTTCATTTCCGGATATTTTCCTTGACACCTTCCCGGAGATACCCATTTCCAACCGCGGAATTCACGATGACAAGCCGGGATATAAAAATCATCTTCGTCACGCATTTACGTACGGACTGATTTTTGATACAGCGATCTATCGCTCCCGTTTGATCGGAATTGCCGGGATTCCGGAATACGCAGAGTATCAGAAAAAGCTGATTGACCTGAAGGACAAGTACCATAAGTATTTTTACTATGGTCGTTTCAAAACAATGTACGGCGAGAAGGTGCCGGATTGTATACGCTCCGCGAAGTTTGTGGATGAAAGTGATGGATTTATTGTCACTCTATGGAATACATCCGGTGAAGATGTCAAATTCAATCTGTACGGCAGAGAGATTTGTGTGCATGGAAATGATGTTGCAGTAGAGAAATTCCATGATTAAGGAAGAAACCAAGAAATGATGGGGGAATGATGAAAAAACCGGACCTTGCAGTGCGGACAGCTTATTATATTAAACTTTCTCCCGAAGAGGCTGTGACAGATTCGAGAAGCATCCGTTCGAGAACTTTAGCCGCAACGGTCAGCGAACGGTCGCGGCGCTTGAGCAGACAGATGGAACGCTTGGGAATTTCATTCTTCAGCGAGAGGACGAACAGGTTTTTGTGATCCGCAGTCTGCCGGATAAAATCCTCCGGAACAAAGCCGATGCCGAGGTCGTTTCTCACCATCGGCAGAATCTGATCCGCTGTCGCCGCTTCGATGTCCGCACGCAGAGTCAGTCCGTTGTCGAGAAAGAACTTCGTGTAGAATTCGTGCGTTTTCGTCTGTGCACCGAGACAGATGAGGGGGTAGTGCGTCAGCGTTTCAAGCGTCACTTCCTCTTCCGCCAGAAACGCATATGCCGCACCGCAGACAGCCGTTTCGGAAAACTGCCGGATTTCGGTGACGCAGAACAGCTCCGAGGCATCGAGCGGGGTGGTGACGAGCGCAAAATCTGCCAGTCCGTTTTTCAGTGCCGCAACAGCCTGCGGGGTGGAGTGATTGGACACCTTGATGCGCACGCCGGGATGTTCCGCCCGGTACTGCTTGAGGACGGGAAGAAGCAGGCAGTGCAGAGCGGTTTCGCTGACCCCGATGGAGACGCTTCCGCTGCCGAGCGTTTTGTCAAGAGCAAGCTCTTCCTCACCGAGCTGAATCTGCTCAAAGGCAATCCGGATGTGTCCGTACAGACGCTCGCCTTCGGGGGTGAGCTGTACGCCTTTTCGTGAGCGGATGAACAGAGTGCACCCCAGTGCCGCTTCGAGATTCTTCACAGCACGGGTGATGTTCGGCTGATTGTTCAAGAGGACAGCCGCCGCCTGCGTGAAGCTTTTGTACTTCGCAACATGGTAGAAAATCCGGTAGTAATCGTAACTGATCTGCATAGTCCGCTCCGTTATATCGAATTGATATCGCAATTATGCAAAACATACATTTTACATATGCATCCGTTTGTATTATACTATATACACCGGTAAAAAACAAGTCTCTGCAGCAGAGAAGTGTGAGGAAAATATGTCCCAGCTTCTGGAAAGTCTGATGCTCATCAGTTTCGGTCTGTCGTGGCCGATGAGCGTTGTCAACAATATCCGTGCACGCACCGCACGCGGAATGAGTCTGCCGTTCATTCTCCTGATTCTATTCGGCTACATTTCCGGCATCGCCGCGAAGCTGCTGACGGGGAATGTGTCCCTGGTGCTGATCGTGTATCTGGTGAATTTTGCCATGGTCGCGTGCAATCTCTTCGTTTATATCCGCAATGTCCGGCTGGACCGGCGGCAGGCGGAGAGAAAATAAACCCGCTCCCTCGTAAATCTCATATAAAGTACCGCTCCGGACAGAATTGCAGAAATTCCGTACGGAGCGGTACTTTTTTAAAAATCACCATTGATCTTTTGGTGAAAATATGCTATATTGATACTGAAAAACAACCGGAAAATTTACGGAGGTACAACAGAATGACAAAACCGGAACTTGCAGTGTGGACAGCTTATTATATTGAACTTTCGCCTGAAGAGGCTGTGACAGAGATGAAGAAACACGGCATTACGGCTGCGGAACTGTCGGATGAACACGGCGAAATGCTGCTCAGACGCGGAGATCCTGTGAAAACGGGCGAAGAATTCCGTGCATTTCTTGAAAAAGAGCAGTTCACCATGACGCAGGGACATCTCTGGCTGCACATCCGTCTCTGTTCCGACCCGGAAGCATTTGAAAAACTGTGTCCGTGGCTCGATCTGTACCATGCCATCGGCATCCGCTGCGGCGTGCTCCATGTCGATTCTCTGCGCGGGGAACCTGCGCTGACCGAAGAAGAGCGGATGGAACGGAATATCAGCGTTCTCCGGAAAGTGGACGAATATCTCGGCGAGCGCGATTTTCAGGTTTGTCTTGAAAATGTCGGCGGGATTGCCGCATCGGCTGAACAGCTGAACACGATGATCGACCGGCTCGGCGACAGGCATTTTGCCGTTTGTCTCGATACGGGACACCTGAATCTGGCGGCGGATAAGGATCAGGTGCGCTTCATTGAAACAGTGGGCAGCCGCCTCCGTGCTCTGCATATTGCCGACAACGAAGGCGAACGCGACCAGCATCTTATGCCCTTCGGCAGAGGAAACATTGATTTTATAAAAATTGCGGCGGCACTGCGTCAGATCGGCTACGCGGGACTGTTCAATCTGGAAATTCCCGGAGAACGCTTGGCGCCCATGCCCGTCCGCGGCTATAAGCTCGAATATATCAGAAAATGCTATGACTATCTCTTCTCCCTCTGATTTGTCGGAGTGAAAGAGAAGCGGAGATCCGTGCCATGAAAATTCTGGGACTCGATATCGGAACTACCACGATCAGTGCCGCTCTGTGGGAAGACGGGACGATTCTGTGCACCCGGACAAAGCCGAACGGGGCGTTTATCAACCGTGCACATCCGTGGGAAAAAGTACAGGACGCCGCCTATATCCGAGAAACGGCACTGGGACTTGTGCGGGAGCTGTTCGGGGAATATCCCGATATCGGAAAAATCGGCGTGACGGGACAGATGCACGGGATTGTCTACCTCGACAGCGAAGGAAATCTGCTCAGTCCCCTCTACACATGGCAGGACGGAAGCGGCGAGCAGCTGTACGACGGAACGCAGAGCTATGCATCGTATCTGTCCGCGCTGACCGGATATCCAATGTCCGCGGGTTTCGGACTGGTCACACATTTTTACCATATAAAAAACGGTCTTGTACCTGAAAACACTGCTGTCTTCTGCACCATCCATGACTATATCGCCATGCTTCTTGCCGGACTGACCGTTCCCGTGACAGACGCAAGCGACGCGGCGAGTTTCGGACTGTTCGATGTGCAGAAAGGCGCGTTCGATATTTCCGCAGTCAGAAAAGCCGGCATCAATCCGGCGCTTCTTCCGGTACTCGCACAGCCCGCACCCATCGGTATGTACGAAAACCGCGCGGCAGTCTATCCCGCAATCGGGGATAATCAGGCGAGCTTTCTCGGTGCCTGCGGAGACAGCCGCTCCGCTGTGCTTGTCAATGTGGGAACGGGCGGGCAGTTTTCCGCGTATTGTGAGAAATATACAGTCTGTCCCGGACTGGAAACACGTCCCTTTCCCGGCGGAGGCTATCTGCTTGTCGGCTCCTCCCTCTGCAGCGGACGGGCATATGCTCTCCTGGAACGCTTCTTTTCCGCAGTCGGGGAAATGCTCGGCATGGATTCGCAAACCTGTTACGACGCAATGGCAAAACTGCTTGATGAAAATCCGAAACCGGACGATCTGCCCGCAGTATCCCCGCTCTTTCAGGGAACGCGGCAGAATCCCGATCTGTGCGCCGCAGTCACCGGTCTGACGACGGAAAACTTCACGCCCCTGCATCTGCTTTACGGAATGCTTGACGGTATGGCGGAGGAACTATACCGGATGTACCTCTGCTGGCACGATCTTGGCGGAGAGGCGGATGTACTGATCGGAGCGGGCAGCGGACTGCGGAGAAACAGGCATCTGCAGACCTGCTTCGCGCAGAAGTTCGGACGGGAACTGATCCTGTCACCCGGGATGGAAGAAGCGGCGGCAGGTGCGGCACGCTTTGCATTTTTGCACTGAATTTTTGTTTTATACAAAACGATAAGGAGAAAAAACATGGACTACTCTGCTCTGAAGCATCCCCTGCGCTTTTCGGAAAAAGGTATTTTCCGCGTGCTGATGATGTCCGATATCCAGGAATCTGCCGCATATGACGAGCGCTCCCTTCGCTCTGTCTGTGCACTGCTGGATGAAACGAAGCCGGATCTGGTGATCTGGGGCGGCGACAACTGTTACGGACCGGAGATTCACAGCGCGGACGATCTGCAGGCGTTTCTTGATGTGTTCACAGCCCCGATGGAAAAGAGAAAAATTCCGTGGGCACACGTGTTCGGAAATCATGATCACGATGTCCCGGTCGATATCTCCGTTCAGCAGGAAATGTACGAAAGATATCCGTTCTGCGTTTCGATGCATACGGACGACAGTGTGCACGGCAAATCCAATTTTGTCCTTCCGGTGTATGACAGCCGCGGGGAAAACGTGCTGTTCCATGTCTGGGGACTTGACACCAACAACGAAGCGCACGCACTCGACTGTCTGATCGAAGACGGGAATTTTGAACAGGCTGCGCGTCTGCCGAATGATTTTCTCTTCGCCGGACACTGGGAGATTGTTTATTTCGATCAGCTCATGTGGTACTGGAACACGTCTGTGGCGGCGGAAAAAGCGGCCGGCAGGAAAATTCCCGGACTGCTCTGTATGCATATTGCACCGCATGAATTTGCCGTCGCGTGCGCGAATCCGCAGATCTGCGTGAAAAACGGCAGTTTTGAGGAACCGCTCGATCCCGGTGTGCTCAATTCCGGGTTGTTTTCGGCGGTTCTGCAGCGCGGCGATATCCGTATCATTTCCTGCGGCCACACGCATAGGAACGATTTCGAAGCCGAATACTGTAAAATCAGGCTCTGCTGGGACGCGTGTGCGGGTTACCGCTGTTACGGCGTCAACGAACGGCGCGGCGGCAGACTGTTTGAAATCCGTGCGGACGATCCGTGGAACATCATAACGAAGATGATTCGCACAGAACCGCTGCTTGCCACGGCGGATATTACATGATTCTTGGGGGAATATTATGAAACTGTTTATTGATACAGCCAATATTGAAGATATCAAAAATGCTGCAGCTCTCGGCGTGATCAAAGGGGTAACCACGAATCCCTCGCTGATTTCCCGTGAAGGACGCAGCTTCCGCGAGGTTATCGCAGAGATCACAGAACTGGTTGACGGACCGATCTACGCCGAAGTCATTGCAGCCGATGCGGACGGTATGATCCGGGAAGGGTGCGAACTTGCGGCGATTCATAAAAATATCGTCATCAAAATTCCCATGACAACGGAGGGGCTGAAAGCTGTGAAAGCACTCACCGCCCGCGGCATCCGTACCAATATGACCCTTGTTTTCAGTGCGGCGCAGGCAATTCTCGCAGCCAGTGCCGGTGCGGCTTACGTCAGTCCGTTTGTCGGAAGAATCGACGATATCGGGTACGACGGCATGACGCTGATTGCCGACATAGCCGAAGTGTTTGCGGGATTTGACTGCCCGCCCGAAATCATTGCCGCGAGTATGCGCAGTCCGCTGCACGTCGTCGAAGCGGCAAAAGCGGGTGCGGATATCGCCACGGTGCCGCCGAAGGTCATCGAGCAGATGAGCCGACACCCTCTGACCGATGCGGGACTGGAAAAATTCATGAAGGACTGGGAAAAGTCCGGCATCGAATGATACCGGCACTTCAGCCCTCGGAACGATCTGAAAAAGTGCCTGATTATATGGCAAAAAATATATATCAACTGTAAGGAGAATTTTATGGTTAAACTGACTTCTCATGAAAGACTGATGCGCATTTTCCGCAAGCAGGAAATCGACCGTCCCGCATTCAAGCTGTGGGGCGCAGGCGCAAATGTAGGCTGGCAGCTTCATGAAGCATACCGTCCCGTTTCGGAACTTGCCGCACAGACAACGGATATTTTCGGCGGTGTTGGCGGTTACGGTCTGAATGTTATGTGCGGTACGGCACAGATCCAATCGGACTATTGGAAGGAAGAAACCGGCGATCCCTTGTGGACCGACTGCCATACGGTTCTGCATACCCCCAAGGGAGATTTGCACCATGTCCATCGTCAGTCCACCATCGGCGACCCCGGCTATACGATGGAGCACTATATCAAGGAAGAAGAAGACCTTGAAAAAATGCTCTCCATGCCCTTTGAACTGCCGACCGGTTTGGTGCGCGATCATTACGACAATGCCGTGGCTGCTGTCGGAGATAAAGGCGTAGCCATGATCGGTCTGCCGCACGCTGCCTATGTTGCCGAGACTTTCATGGGTTCGGAAACCCTCGCTTATCTGAGTGCGGACTCCCGCGAACTGCTGGATGAAATGATCTCCATTTACGCGGGGCGTATCTATGACCACGTCAAAAATGTCCTCGAAACGGGCATCAAGGAACCGATCTTCTCGTGGGTCGGTCCGGAACTGTACCTGCCGCCGCTGATGAGCCCGCAGGATTTCGATGACTTCGTATACAAGTATGACAAGCCCATCTGCGACCTCATTCACGAATACGGCGGCTATGTCTGGGTACACAGCCACAACAAGGTACGCAACTTCCTCGACCGCTTCATTGATATGGGCGTGGACGTTCTCAATCCCCTCGAACCCGGTCCGAACGGCGATATCGTGATGTCCGAAGTCGTTGAAAAGTACGGCAACCGGCTCGGTCTGGAAGGCAATATTGAAATTCAGGATATCCTTCTCTCCTCGCAGGATCATCTGCGCGATCTCATCGACGAATGCGTGGAAGCCGGCTCAAAGAGCGGACGCTTCATCCTCTGCCCGTCTGCGGGATATATGGAATATGCGCGTCCGACGGAACACTATATCGACAACCTGCTCTTCTACCTCCGCTACGGTCTGGAAACTGTGGAACGCTATCGCAAGTAATCTTTTTAACCAATCTGGGGCTGTCGCAAGTATAAAAGTTTTGATCAAACTTTTTCAAAAGTTTGCGGGGTTTGAAGGGGCAGAGCCCCTCATCGACCTCCGCAGAGGTCGAAATGCCCAAGACTTCTGATAAAGTTCCTCTTTTTGGTTCTTTTTCTCCTCGCTAAAGGAGAAAAAGAACGAATAAACAGTTTGGATACAAATCAAGGCTGTCGCATTTCGGGATTTTTTTCTAAGTGCGACAGCCCCTTTTTTAT
>JAFQLN010000021.1 GCA_017414585.1 Clostridia bacterium
AATATGTGAACGAATCGGGGGTGCCTATAGACGGTAAACCGGGAGAGGGATTCTCAGAAATTTTTAAAGATGATCATGGTATCATTATAAGTGAAGCAGGCTTTTTTGTCAAGCTGAAACGCGGTAAGTTTTATTAAATGCGTTAAATAATTTAAAAAATCCCCTTTTCCCCGAAAATTGCGCAGGACATGCGCAGTCGGGAGAAAGGGGATTTTGATTTTTATGTGTCAGTACGGCTTCCGGATCACACCGTGCAGTCCGCGGGCGCATACCGCCGCAAAGACAAACTCAGTATTCCAGTTCCTCGTATGCCTTGACCAGTCTGGAAAGTTCTCTGTCAAAGATCTTTTCGGACGACTTGAAAGCGGACGCGAAATTGCGGCTGTCGGTATCGGCGAGGGTATGAACCGTGTTGGCGATTTTACCGATACTGCCGAACATACCGATGTCAAAAACGCGGTTGGCGAAAATCAGATCGAGCATTTCTGAGCTTTCCACGTCACGCGGATACTTGCCGGTGAGAGTGATGTCGTAATATGCAGGCTGGAGCGTGTATTTCGACTTGCAGTTGAGCGCGTTCAGGAATACAGCGGTGTTTTCCACACTGTAGGTGCACAGCGGGATGGTGATGCTGCATGAGGTGGAGTAGTTGACCGTCGCACGGTAGTTTTCCTGCGCTTCGTCCCACTTGGGAACCGGGATGATGCCGAAGTCGGTTTCCATGCCGCGCAGCGCTTCTATGTCGCGCAGACGGAGCCAGTAATAGAATACGCGGTCAGCCTGGAAGATGCTTTCGCCCCAGATGAAGGCATTGCCGCCGTGCTCGCCGTAGGATTTGTGCAGAAGATAGGTGTTCTTGTTGTTGACGATATCGAACATCTTGTTCAGAACATCATAAGCGTGCTCGGTGTTGTGTATCGCGTAAGGCAGATCGTCGGAATCCTTGGCGCAGTAGTCCAGTCCGCCGGCGTGGTACATATCATTCAGAATGTCTACATAATTCATGAAGCCGAACTGGTCCTGCCCGTTCATTTTACCGTCGTTGTTCAAATCCTGACCAAGCGTTTCAATCTGCTTATGGAACACATCGAATGTCCACTTGCCTTCGCGGACGAGTTCGTAGGGATTTTCGAGATTCCACGAAGAAACAAGTTCCTTGTTGAACACAAATGCGCCGGTGGAATCGTTGTTGAGAATGAGCATATCGCCCGAGGTAAAGTACAGTTTATTTACAAGGGAGAGAGAAGCGTTGGCGTTCTGATCCCACCACGGCGAGGACAGCGAAAGTTCATCGATTTGGTTGAGATCATAGAGGAAGCCGTCGGTCGCAAGTTCGAGGCTGTACGCCATAGCAGGCAGAGCAACGTCATAGGCATTGTCGCCGGCGTTGTGCGATTTTTTCACATCCGTGCTGGCATCGTAGGATTTATATTCCGTGATGCCGCAGTCGAATCTGTCCATCACATATTCGTTGCGTTCAAAAACAGCGTCGTTGATGGTTTCGCCGGTCATTTCTTCGGCGATAATATCACGGTTCTGCCAGATAATCCATTCCGGATTGTCAACAATACGGGAAATCATGCTGAAAACATGACCTTCAAAATCAGCATCTTCCAGTGAGGCAAGTGCTGCCTGCTGTTCGTCCGTTTCTTCGGCTGCGGGAGAGGAAACAGTTTCATCCGGTGTTGTCGGGGTGTTTGCGTCAGCCTCGGTGTTCTGTTCTGTTTCACTGCACGAGGCAAGAAGAAGGGATAAGAGGATCATCGAAAAAAATACTTTTATTGTTTTTTTCATGATGGATTTCCTTTCGTTTATGAATGATCAGAACATTTTCCTGAACTGATCACAGTAATACTGGACATTTTCCCATTTGGACTCGGGAGAGAGAAGATGGTCCGGACAGGGGATGTATCCGCCCAGCTCGATCAGCGGCTTCAGACGTTCCAGTTCACGGTCAACCGCCGCATAATCCATGGCAAATACGCGCTTGTCCATGCCGCCGATGCCGCGCAGTTCTTTTCCGTATGCTTCACGCCACGGAGCGATCGAGGCATTCCACGTTCCGACTTCAATGGGGAACATCGTGTTGACGCCGTTTTCCACCCAGATCGGAACGAGCTTGTCGATACAGCCATCGCAGTCGAGGGTGATGATGTCGCACCCGTATTCGCGCAGCAGATCGGTCGTCTTTTTGTAGCACGGCGCAACATATTCCGCGAAAATTTCCGGAGATACAAGCGGACCGTTCTTGAAGCAGATATCTTCCCAGTAGTGTGCGAAATCGGGACGGACTCCCAGCTCCAGAATCAGCTTGATGTTCTGATAACTGGTTTCACCGATGGTCGCAATGATTTCGGCGTAAAGTTCTTCATCGTCCGCATACAGATACGCGAGATTTTCCACGCCGAGCATATCGCGGATGCAGCCGTAATAACTGCCGGCATGAATTCCGAAGGGAACATCGTATTCATCCTGATGCTCCGCCACATGACGGAACCAGTCCTGGTTGACACGTTCCGGTTTCCAGAGAAGACGCTCCTTGTATTCTTTTTCCCATGCGTCCCGACCGGTGAACAGGGAACCGACAGTCATCGGGATGGAAGGAACGCCGCGGCGCGCTTTTTCGATCAGACCGGAAGCATTCTGATAGATATAGGTGCCGTCCGGGTGTTCTTCGAGAACTTTATGTTCAAATCCCGGGAAGAGTCCGTGGAACGGTCCGGTCGTGCAGTTGAATCCGTAGTCAAATCCCAGCCGCTCGCCGATTCTGTGAACCTGCTTGTGCCGTTCTTCTTCGGTGATGTGTCCTTCTGCCAGCCATTTGTCAAGCAGTTCGCCCCAGTATCCGAAATGTACGAGGGGCATCCGGTCGTATTTTTCGTAATGCAGAACCGCGTGGGTTCTTTCTCTGTTGTTCATAACAGCTCCTTGTGGGATGTTTTTTGGATCAGAGTGTGATCCAGCGTTTTTCTTCGGAGGAGAGGATGATGCCGTCGAGGAGTTTTTCGTTGACCACACCATCGTCGATGTTCGCGTTCAGACCGTCGCCCTTGCCCTGCAGGACATCGGCAAAGGACTGCATCTGATCCACGCGCATTTCCTGCGGGATTTCCGAAACGACGAATTTTCCGCCTGTGGATGCGTCGCAGATTTCCAGCTCGTCCGCACCGGGGATTCTGTCCAGATGGTAGACCAGTGCGCCGTTGTCCCCGTAGACTTCCATGCGCTGGTAGTTGCCGCGTCCGTAGGCGAAACGGGAGATCTGGAAGGAAGCGGAAATGCCTCCGTCCATGGAAGCGAGAATGTTGGAAAAGTCGTCAACGTCAACCTGTCCCATGCCGCTGCCGTCGGGAAGGGGACGGGTGTGCGTGATGGTGCCCAGATGTGCGCTGACAGCGGTGTACTTCTGTCCGGTGACAAAGGAAACGAGATCCAGCCCGTGGCATCCAAGGTCGCCGAGTGCACCGGAAGCCGCAATTTTTTTGATAAAACGCCATACGAGGGAGCAGTTCACATAGGGAAGCCCCCATGCCTGATAATACTGCATATTCACATGATGGATTTTGCCGAGTCTGCCGGAGAGAATGATGGAACGCATATAGCGTGCGGCAGCTTTGTAGCGGTAGGAGAAGTAGATCATGCTCTGCACACCGCATTCGTGCGTGACTTTTGCCAGTTCCACAGCTTCTGCCGTGTCCATGGTAACGGGTTTTTCCACACCGTAGGACTTTCCGGCGCGGGCGGATGCCATGGCGATTTCGGCATGAACATGATTGGGGGTGGAAATATCTACAGCATCAACATCGGGACAGGCGATCAGGTCGTGATAGTCCGTGAAGCGGTGGTCTTCGGGAATGCGGTATTGTTCCCCGCGTTCGTGAAGCCGCTTTTCGTCAATGTCGCAGATGGCAGTGAGGGTAAGATCGGGACTGTGCAGGATGCCCGGGAGATGAACGCCCTGGGAGATGCCGCCAAGTCCTACGGAACCGATTCTGATCATGAGTAAATTCCTTTCTGTTCTGTATGTAAAGTTGGGGGTGAAAAATCTATGAATACGGTGATGAAAACTATTCTTCATCGGAGGAAGAAGACATATGCTGCGGAATTTCACTGCGGAAGACGGTCGGTGTCACACCCTTGAGCGTACGGAATTCGGATGTGAAAAAACTGACGGTCTTATATCCGACCATACCGGCGATCCGCTTGACGGGCAGGTCGGTATTGCGGAGCAGATTGCAGGCAATCATAATCCGGTACATTTTCAGATAAGCGTGCGGGGTGTATCCCGTGTGTTTTTTGAACATCCGGATCAGATTTTCTTCGGACATGAACAGCAGAGACGCCAGATCTGCGAGGGTGATGGACTGGGCATAATGCTCTTCGATGTAACGGAGAATCGTTTTGACAAAATCGTTGTTGTCAGGGATGCTGTTCTGATTGCAGACGATTTCTTCCACGAACAGATGCAGCAGATCGGAGACTTTCCGGGAGTTATAGAGAATCATAGCCGAACCTTCCAGCGGAGAGGTCAGAATATCCTCAAAAATGGAAACAAACACGTCCGGATTGCGCAGCGGAAGCAGATAGTTGTGATTCTGATACAGATGCCGCAGGACATTGGAGGTGTTTGCGCCGCGGATGTGCGCCCAGTAAAATTCCCAGTGCTTTTCCGCGGGGTCCGTGTAATAGGAAACCTCTACATTGTCCGGAATGACTGTGATGGTGCTGGGGCGGATCCGATAGCTGAGACCGTTCAATTCCAGAATCCCTCCGCCGGAGAGCGTGACAAAAATCATGTTTTCCCGTTCGGAATCCGGCTGACGGAAGATATATTCGCCATTGGCATCATGCCACCCGATAATGCGCACCGTATCCAGCATCATACTGAGAGAAATGGCATTGGAAAAGATTCTTGCGCGGTTCAGCCCCATATCCGTCATTTCCGGGGAGGATGGCTTTGAAAGCATGAGCGGGGCAATCGGAATGATTTTTTTCTCAAGCTCGGAAGCAAATTGTTTTTTCATAATGCTCACACACCGTACATTCGGATAATGAATACAGAAAATTCTGCATGGCAAGAAGGGTACGGATGACAAAATACGGGAGGAAAAATGCGGATTCTGTATAGATCAATTTTATAATATAAACCGGGTATGTGTCAATATTGTTTTCTGAAATGGGCAATAAATCAAATGCTGTGATCAATTTAGTGATAGCGCAATGCAGACACACGGGCAGCAGGACGGGAAAATGAAAATCTCCTCTTACCGTGGTGCGGCAGAGGAGATTTTGGATTGATGAAAAAAATGTGTGCCGAAAATTCAGCGGGAGGTCGGACAGCATCCGTCCCAGACGACGGCACGGTAGTTTTCCCGGTCGGTTGCGCCTTCGGTGCTGAAGCATAAAATCCGCGAGGAGCTGTCCAGTCCGAGTGTGTCCCGGATGACGGTCAGAGCGGGATTGGTCATGATTTCAGCCGCACATCCGAATGCGCTGGCTCCGCTTTCGCCGGAAATAACACGGGTGTCCGTTCCCCATGGATTGCCGAGAATCCGCATTCCCTTCGCCGCAGCATATTCCGGGCAGGAGAGGAAGAAATCAGCATGATCACGCAGAATGTCCCACGCGAGACTGCACGGTTCTCCGCACGCAAGCCCCGCCATGATGGTGTCCAGATCGCCCGTTACACAGTGCAGCTGTCCGTCGTCCGCTTCAGCCGTGCGGTACAGGCAGTCTGCCTTATTCGGTTCCACAATCGTGATAACGGGTTTGTTTTTTCCGTAGACGGAAGCGAAAAATCCGGCTGCTGCACCTGCCATGGAACCGACACCCGCCTGCAGGAAAATATGGGTCGGCGGTTCGGGAAGCTGTTCAAAGGCTTCCAGTGCCATGGTTCCGTATCCCTGCATGATTCTGGCGGGGATTTCTTCATATCCTTCCCATGAAGTATCCTGAACGAGCATCCAGCCGTTTTCCCGTGCGTGTGCACTTGCCAGCCGGACGGTATCATCGTAGTTCCGATCAGTGATCATCGCGTCAGCACCCAGGGCACGGATATTGTCCAGCCGTTCCTGCGCCGTTCCTTTAGGCATATAGACAACTGCTTTCATACCGAACTGTGCGGCTGCCCATGCGACACCGCGTCCGTGGTTGCCGTCCGTGGCGGTAATGCAGGTGAAGTTTTTTACCCGTTCACGGATCTCCGGCGAGGTCAGGTTATCGTATGTGAGCTGCTTTGGATCCAGCCCAAGTTTATCCCCCAATAGACAGCCGATGGCGTAACTGCCGCCGAGCACCTTAAATGCATTCAGCCCGAATCGGTGGGATTCATCCTTGATATAAATGGCTCCCAGTCCAAGAACGGCTGCTGTGGAGGGAAGATGCACCAGCGGTGTTGGGTGGTACATCGGAAAAGTTCTGTGATAGGCACGTACCGACTGCATATGCCGCTCACTGAGATACGCCGGCGGCGGACAGTCTGCACGGTGCGGTCCGGGGCTTGGGATAAGTTTGAAAGATTCTTTCATGCGCATACCTCTTATACTGCAGCGAGATGATAATTCCTTGACGCAGAAGCTGTCAGAATAACGGCAGAAAACTGTTCAGGGTTTGCGGATGGTGAAGTTCAGCCCAAGAGCTGCTATTGCCAGAACCAGCAGGAGCATGAACGGGGCGATGTAACTGCCGGAAGAAATCAGGAGACTGTTGCTGAGAGCGGCGATGAACGCAGCAGCAATCAGATTGAAATTGGTGATGCTGTAGTTGATGGGGAAGTATTTCTGTCCGTAGAAGGAGGCAGTGAATGCGGAGGTGACTGTCGGACAGGAACCGTAGGAAATCCCGGTGAGGCAGAGACCCACAATGCACAGCGGCAGGGAATGAATGCAGACAGCCAGCAGGGTGCACCCCGCAGCGGCGATCGTAAGAACATTGGCGGAGAGCATGGTGATTCTGCGTCCGAGTATGTCGTAGAAAGCGCCGGTCAGGATTCGTCCGAGTCCGTTGAAGACCGCAAGCACGCCGACCAGAGCGGTTGCCAGTGCGGGAGATGCATCTACGGATAGAACGAGATCGCGTGCAAAGCTGATCACGGAGTTGCCGACAGCTGTGATGAATGCCATACAGACAAACGCGCGCTGATAAGTGAAGCTCTTGATCATGGCAGCGGGCGTGAAGTCATGGACTTCAAAATCTTCTTTCCGTATCTGTTTTGCAGCTTTTGCCGCAGGAAAAACCGTGTCAGGCAGCGGGCGGCGCAGGATCAGTCCGGATCCGATCAGGACTGCGGCAAGAACGATACCGAGAAGCAGGTATGTACGGCTCCAGCCAAACGAGGGATGGTCAAAAAGTACGCTGATGCCGCTGCCAAGGAGAAGCGTACTGAAACCGAAGCCCATCATCAGGCATCCGGAGCAGAGCCCTTTCCGATCGGGAAACCACGCGCTGACAGTGGAAACCACTACATTATATGAGATGCCGATACCGGAGCCCGCGAGAACAGCGTAGCTGATATAGAGAAGAAACAGCGCTTCGGCAGAGAGAAAAGCGGTTATGATAAACCCGACACCGACCAAAGAACCTGCCAGAATCAGGGTGAATTTCGGACCGATCCGCTTACAGATCAGGCTTCCCGCAAATGCGCCGAGGCAGAAAAAGCACATGGTCAGCGTGAAGTTGAATGCAAGAGCGGAATCACTCCAAGAGAAGATTTCCTTGAACGGAACTTTCAGGATGGACCATGCATATAAAACGCCGGAGAACAGCATGGCGAAAACGCCGACTGTAAGATAGAACCAGCGTATTTTCGTAGGGTGCTGCGTTGTCATTTTTTCGATCTCCTTACGGAAAAAACAAATTCGTATTATTATACCACAAAATAAGACAAATGGCAATAATAAATCATTCGAGCGGAGAAGATTGTGCGGATTCTTGCAGAAAAATACCGCAGTCACGGTTCAAAGACTGCGGTATTTGACGGAATTGAGATTATTCTGCTTCGTCTGTCCGGAGGGCGGGGAGGTAGTCCTTCAGATCATCGCGGAGTTTGCGCGAGAAGCGGGTACTGCCCGTGAGATTGAGATGACCCCAGTCGGAATAGTTTGTTTTTTCGTCATTGATGTCGGACAGCAGTTCATCGTTGTAGTTAAGGAACGGAATCGAGCGGTTTTCGGCAATTTCCGCAATGCGCTTGTTGTTGAATCCGCGCATGAACGAGGACGCGCCGCTGAATTCGGGAATCTGAAGGAAGATGACATTGACACCGTCTTCTTCAAATTCATCGAGAAGACTATTAAATGCTTCCCATTCCTTTTTATTTTCACCGCAGCTGACTTCCCCTTGGAAGCCGCCGAAGACATGGTCCCACGGGATATAACCTCTGTAGTACAGACTGGTGATGTTGCCCGATCTGTCCTTGAGAAATTCGTGCTCGTATTCGGGGATCACGATTTCTTCGTTTTCAGTAAATTCGATTGCGGGAGCTTCTTCTGCCGGTGCTTCTTCTTCATCCGTAAGGAAGTGACGGAGCATTTCCGGAATGCGGTCACGGGAAGAGAAGATCGGCGTGTTGGTCAGAAAAACAGTCATGTGCGCATCAAGATCGAGAATACCGTTTTCCTTGATGGAATCGGCGATTTTCTGCAGCAGGGATTTGTCCGATGCGGGTGTTTCGGCTGGAACGGAAGCAGATGCACCGTCGGTTGTTTCCGTTGATTCTTCATCGGCTTCGGCAGTCGGTTTCTTGACGCTGAGCGCACGCATGATGCCGAGCGGCATATCAGCAGGAGAGTCGAAGGTAATCCGTCTCCACAGCCAGTTTGTATCGCACATGAACCAGTCCACGCAGTAGATAACCGTGTCGGGAATGGGATACTGCGCTTCGTCTTTGAGAATATGGTACCATTCCAGATAGTAGGAGGGGACAGCGCCGTTTAAAGCAAAGTTGAAGAAGGAGCGATCGGGGTAGTCTTCTTCAAAATATTTCGGGTTGATGCCGTGTGCGGCGTGCGAGGTACCGATGAAAAGCGTATCGGCATTGTAGACATTGTTGAACAGTTCGTAATACTGCCCGTAGTAGTGGTAGCCTTCTCTGTTCTTGTATGTCTGGTAGAAGGTTTCCTGCTGTTCCGCTTTGAGAACGGCAAGTTCAGCCTTGAGACGTGCGTCTTCACTCTTTTCCGCGGCAATGCGCGCTTCTTCCGCACGGATTGCAGCCAGACGGGTGGTTTCCAGCTCATCCTGCAAAAAGCGGTTCATCAGCGCATCCGCACCGAAAACCAGAAGGAAGGTCAGGAGAAGAACCGCAAGACCGGAAATGCTTATTTTGATCATGGATTTCACGTTTTGTGTCATGGATGTTTCTCCTTTCTCAGAACTGGAAATAAATGAATGCCTTATTGTCGTACGCACCGAAGATAATGATGATCGCAGTCAGAAGCGCGTAGGAAACCACTCTGACCGGGTGCGGCAGACGGAAGTACCAGTCGATGAACTTCTTTGCGT
>JAFQLN010000156.1 GCA_017414585.1 Clostridia bacterium
CTTACCTTCACCCAGTCCGTTGTCGGCGGTACCGTTCCGAAGAACTTCTACCCCGCAGTTGAAAAGGGTCTGCAGGAAGCAATGCTCAAGGGTGTTCTCGCAGGTTATCCCGTTGTCAACCTCGCAGCCGACCTGTACGACGGTTCCTACCACCCGGTAGACTCCAATGAAATTTCCTTCAAGCTCGCAGCACGCCTTGCATACAAGGAAGGTCTGCCGAAGGCGAAGCCGATCCTTCTCGAACCCATCGGAAGTCTCAAGGTTACTGTTCCGGATTCCCTCGTTGGCGACGTTATCGGCGACCTCAACAAGAGACGCGGCCGTGTACTCGGCATGAACCCGCACGAAACCAAGTCCGGTTACACCGTTGTTGAAGCTGATGCTCCGAAGGGCGAAATGATGGACTACGTTATTTCTCTCCGCGCTATGTCCCAGGGCCGCGGTTCTTTCGACTTCATTGTAGACCGTTACGAAGAAGTTCCCGCTGCAGTTGCACAGAAGATCATCGCTGAAGCAAAGGTCGAAGAAGACTAAGTTCAGTCAAGTGAATATGAACGCTCCGTGCCTCTCCGCATGGGGCGTTTTTTCGTCTCCACATCCTTGACAGACTGCGGAGTTTTTGCTACAATACACACATGACTATAGAAAATACACTGCCGAAATCCGGCGGAATCCGCCATCCAAACCATTTCTGCAGCAGTATCCATTGAACAGAGGTATTTATGAAAGTATGTGTCATTCAGCCGCGCTATTCCTTTGACCCGAACGAGCTGGAACGCTGCTTTGTCGGGCTGCTTGCCCTGCTCGATCAGTGCGACGACAGCATGGACTTAATTGTGCTGCCCGAATACAGCGACGCGCCTGCCGATGTCCCGGGCAAGGACGGATTTTACACCGCAGTCGAAAAAAACAACGGTCTTCTTCTCGAAAAAGCCTGCGAAACCGCCAAGAGATGCCGCGCACTCGTATTCGTCAACGCCGGATATAAAACCGATGCGGGCGTCCGCAATACCACGTACGCCATCGACAGAAGCGGAACGATCGTCGGGCGGTATTTCAAGGCGCATCCAGCTCCGAGTGAAGTCAGAACCGATGCCGAAGGCGGGCACGAGCTTGACGTTGCCTATAGCTATCAGTACGCTGAACCGACTATTCTCGAACTGGAAGGACTTCGCTTCGCCTTCCTGACCTGCTACGATTTTTACTTCTACGAAAACTTCGCGCAGATCGCCAGACAGAAGCCGGACATCGTGATCGGATGTTCCCTCCAGCGCACGGACACCCACGATACGCTTTCGGTCATCCACGCCTTCCTCAGTTATAACACCAACGCCTATCTTGTCCGCGCGTCCGTTTCTCTCGGAGAGGATTCCAGCCTCTGCGGCTGCAGTACCGTTGTCTCTCCCGCCGGTAAGATTCTCCTTGACATGAAAAGTGCCGTCGGGCTGGGGGTGTGCGAGATCGACCCATCCGTTAAGCACGAAAAAGCGGCTGGGCACGGGGGCAGAACGGCATCGCATCCGGACTACATCGAAGAAGGACGGAAACCGTGGCTCTACCGGAACGGCGGTGCTTCGGTTGTGCCGTATGACAGCGTGATGCCGTATCCCCGGCTTTGTGCCCATCGCGGCTTCAATACAGTGGCTCCCGAGAACAGCCTTCCAGCGTTCGGAGCAGCCGTCGCACTGGGAGCGGAGGAAATCGAATTCGATCTGTGGTCTACCTCCGACGGGGTGCTGGTCTCCTGCCACGACGCGAAGCTTGACCGGGTATCGGACGGCACCGGTAAAATTTACGAACACACCTACGAAGAACTTCTCAGGCTCGACTTCGGCATAAAACACGGCGAAAAGTTCCGGGGACTGAAGATTCCGACCTTTGAGGAAATTCTGCGGAGATTTGCCGGACGCGTGATCATGAACATTCACGTAAAAATCTGGGACGCGGAGTTTGAAAATCCCATGATCGAGGAAATCGTCGCGCTTATCCGCAAATACGACTGCGAAAAGCACATCTATTTCATGACCTCGAGCGACAAAATGATCCGACGTGTCATGCAGTACGCTCCGGATCTTGCCTGCTGTGTCGGCTGGAACAGAAACAAGGATCCGCTGTCGATCGTGGACCGTGCCATCGAACTCGGTGCGTACAAGGTGCAGCTGTTCAAGCCGTATTTCAATCAGGAAAGTGTGGACAAGGCGCACGCGCACGGGATTCTCTGCAACGTCTTCTGGGCGGACGATCCCGAGGAAGCACGGCGGTATCTCGAAATGGGCATCGACACGATTCTCACGAACGACTATCAGGCAGTGTACAATCATGTAAAAGACCTGCTCGCGAAATAATAAAAACGGACATATCCTCCGGCAGTGATTCACACCGGATGCGATATGTCCGTCTTTTATCTTGATTGGATGTCTCTGATCAATCGGTAATCTTCAGCTCAAACCAGAAATTACTTCCCTGCCCCACTTTGCTGTTTACGCCGAAGCGCGCGCCGTGGAGGAGAAGGATACTCTTTACGATCGACAGTCCCAGTCCGGTGCCCATGTTGGCGCGCTTATGGAAGTCGTTGACTTTATAATAGCGTTCCCAGACCAGCGGCAGTTCCTCTTCCGGGATACCGATTCCTGTGTCGATCACTTCGAGCAGGACACGTTTTTCTTCCCCTTCCGTCACGGTCTGGCGGATGAGCACGGTTTTATCCTCACCCGTATAGTTGACAGCGTTGCCGAGAAGATTGTAAATGACCTGCAGAATCCGGTTTTCATCCGCTTGTACATACACGTCCTGTGTACTTTCAAACGTAATGGTAAATCCGTCATGTTCGCGCAGTTTTGCGTTGCGGTCCAGCGTTCTGCGCACAACTTCTGTAAAATTGAACCGTTCGATCCGCAGCTCCTGTCTGCCGCCCTGATACCGGCTTACCTCAAGCATATCCTGGACAAGGTTTGTCAGACGATTTGTTTCATCTATGACGATCTGCATATTTTCCGGCGTCGCTTCTCCGGGAAGGTCGCGCATGGCTTCCGTATATCCGGCTATCAACGTCAGAGGCGTTCTGAGGTCATGGGAGACATTGGCAATCATATCCTTCTGCATCTGATCGAGTTTGGACAGTTCATATGCGGCGCGGTTGAGCGTTGCGGAAAGGTTCATCGTTTCCGTACAGGTCCCTCCGTCAAAATTCACATGATAGTCACCAATCGCCAGCTTGGATGCCTCCGCGCTCATTTCACGGATGGGTTTGGAGATCCGTGCGGACAGAATCACTGCAAGAATGACAGCTACGGGAAGCAGAATCCCGCTGATCCAGAACAGGAGCGCACGGAGGGTTTTCACCGTTGATCCGAGCGGCACCAGTTCTGTATTGCACAGGATCATATACTCCCGTTCGTCTGCAAGAACCAAGCGGACCTGAATGACGTTTTCCCCGGAGTCCGTATCCGTTCCGCCGAACATGGAATCAAGCCGGATCCGTTCCGTCCATGAACCGCTGTTTTCCGCCGCCCGCTGATATAACTGACGGAGCATATGCTCTGCGCGGATATTGTGGACGTAACAGGTCGCATTCAGGTGGTGGTCGAAGAGCTTGCTTCCCATCCGTCCGCGGATTGTATCCATAATATGATATACGGACACGCAGGCTTCATACTGTGCCGCGATATCTCCGGCATACGTATGCAGTGATTCGGCATCCATCGTCGCCGCAGCTTTTGCCAGTTCATCCGCGCAGTGATCAAGGTCGCGTATCTTCAGATTGCTGTAGATATCGTCAAGCAGTACCGTCTGGAACACCCACAGCACTGCCAGCACGATCACGCTGAACAGAGCAAAGGCGGCAATCATCCGTGTACGCAGACTGCTCCCCGCCGCAAGGAACCGGGCTTTCTTTTTACTGTTCGGCGTCAAAACGGTAGCCCACTCCTCTCAGTGTCACGATATAGTCCGCGTATCTGCCAAGGCTTTTGCGCAGGAGTTTGATGTGCGTATCCAGCGTGCGGTCATCTCCGAAGTAGTCGTAGCCCCAAACTTCGCTGATGAGCTTATCGCGGGTCAGAGCAATATTTTTGTTTCGGAGCATATAGAAAAACAGGTCATATTCCTTCGGTGTCATATCGGCGCGTTTTCCGTCCACATAGACAATCCGCGCAGTCAGATCTGCCTTGAGTCCGCCGTTTGCCAGTTCGATCACCTCATTGCGCGGGATATTTTCCGTTGCCTCGGTTTGCGTACGGGATGCGGAACGCTTGAGAATGGCGTTCACGCGCAGCATCAGTTCTTTCGGTGAAAAGGGTTTGACCACATAGTCATCCACGCCCAGCTCAAATCCGTTGATTTTGTCGTACTCTTCCCCGCGCGCCGAGAGCATGATAATCGGGATATCGGAAAATTTCCGGATTTCGCGGCAGGCAGAGAATCCGTCCAGCTCCGGCATCATAATGTCGATGATCAGAATATCGAACTGCTGCTGGCGGCAGAGCTGAACCGCTTCCATCCCGTCGCCCGCTTCGGTTACGGAGTGCCCTTCATAAACGGCATATTTTGCAATCAGACGGCGGATCATTTCTTCGTCGTCCACAACCAGTATTTTATACATTGTCAGTTTCCTTTCCGGCGAAAATCGCTTGATCTGTCAGAAATCGCATGGGGTTGCTGCAAGTGAAAATTTGGGGCTGTCGCAAGTATAAAAGTTTTGATCAAACTTTTTCAAAAGTTTGCCGAGGATGCGCAGCTCCTCAGTTGAAGGGGCAGAGCCCCTCATCGACCTCCGCAGAGGTCGAAATGCCCAATACTTCCGAAAAAGTTCCTCTTTTTGCTACTTGGAAGTTACGAAGTAACTTCACTCCTCGCTAAAGCGCCTTTACTGCGTAAAG
>JAFQLN010000157.1 GCA_017414585.1 Clostridia bacterium
ATGCAGGCGTACTTGCCATGATCGTCGGTCTGGTGATTGTACCGGTTGTCAGCCTTATTACACCCAAGCCGGAACAGAAGAAGATGGACGAAATGTTCTCCTGCTACGACAGAACGATCACTGTCCGTGCTTCTACTGCTCTCGAAGACGAAAAACAGTAAAATTCCGCTTGCTCTATACGAAAACGCTCCCCGTTTGGATGAGGAGCGTTTTTCTTATATTTCCGTAATCAAATTGTCGTATGCTGTTTCCAATCCGAAGCCGGCGAGAATTTTGGATGCTTCTTCGTGTCCCGGGTGCAGGGTGCGAGCAAGGTGACTGACCATGAAGCGCGGGCAGATATTTGTGAAGGATGCGCGCATTTCAGCAACCATGGCAGCATTGTTGTGCTCGAAAATCCGGTAGTCGCCGCGGATATCGCCGATCGTGCAGTCGAAAATCATCAGATCCAGATGTCCGAGCTTCATGAGAGCACGATAGGTTTCATAAGGAAGCCATGCACCGTCGCAGCCGTAGAAGAACCGCTTACCGTCCGCTTTCGACTCGATGACAAAGTGGACCGGGACTTCAGCCGTACAGTGATTGGCAGCGAATGCGCGGATGATATGCTTATCCGTTTCCACGATGTCTCCGGCGGCGGTCGGATGGAAGACAGCACCGGCTTCTGTGAGCTTGGCAAGCGTGTCGGGATTGAAGTGGTCGCTGTGGCGGTGCGTGTTGACGATATCCTTTACATTGCCGTACAGGTTTTCATAACCGAAGGACGTTTCAAATTCAAACAGGCAGGCGCCGGGATCTACAAGCAGGCAGCCGTCGATGAGCAGGGATGCGTTGCGGCGAAAATCGGGTTCGGTTGTGTGGGCGTGAATGTTGAAATCAGCGGCACCCGTGCCGAGAAAATGCAGTTTCATAAAAACCTCCGTGAATGATCCGGGATGTTGTCCGGTATGTCTGTATACTGTATTATACCATAAAGCGGAAGATTCGCAAACTGTTTTTTGATAAATGGGCGGGAATCAAGGAAATTTTTCTTTGTCATGTCCAAAACCTGCGCGGATATCTTGCATTTTTCTGTTTTTTTATTTATAATAGAAAGCATGAGAAAAATATACCCGAACGGCGGAATTGCCGCTGTTTCTTATATGGAAGGAGCTTTCATGGCTGACTGCTGGAACAAAAACTATCCGTTTGCCCTGCCGTTCATACTGGACGGTGCGACGGGAACGGAACTGACACGGAGAGGAATGCCGGAAGGAGGATGTACGGAACAGTTCATTCTGGAACATCCGCAGATTCTGACAGATCTGCAGAACGAATACAGAAAAGCCGGATCGGATGCGGTTCTTGCTCCCACTTTCGGTGCAAACCGTCCCACACTGGAGCGGCACGGATTCCCCCCGGAGGATGCGGACGAACTCTGCACCCGCCTGTACAGAATTGCGAAGGATGCGGCAGGGGACTCGAAGGTTGGCGGAGATATGTCGCCCACAGGACTTCTGCTCAAGCCTTACGGGGATGCGGATCCGGAAACCGTATATGAAATCTATACAGAACAGGCGAAAACGCTTCTTGCCTGCGGGGTGGATTTTATCTGGATCGAAACCATGATTTCCGCTGCGGAAGCGCGTCTGGCTGTCCGTGCGGTGCGGGATCTCTCGGCGGATATTCCTGTATATGTGTCGCTGACCGTCAATGAAAACGGCAGAACCATGAACGGGGACGCGCCCGAAGCCGCTCTTCTGACAATGGTTCCGTATCATATTCAGGGATTCGGATGCAACTGCAGCATCGGTCCGGACGTAATTCTGAACGCACTCAGACCGGCTGCACCGATTGCGAAGCTGTACGGAATTCCGCTGATCGCAAAACCGAATGCCGGTATGCCTGTGACCGATGAAAACGGCACGCATTTTCCTCTGACACCGTCGGATATGGCAGCCTATGCAGAGCGGCTGACCGGTATCGGCGTGGGAATTTTCGGCGGATGCTGCGGAACGACACCCGCACACATCGAAACGATTGCAAAGGCGGCAAAGTCCACGGCAAAAGAGCGTTTTTCGGATGTCGAAACGGCAGAAGACGGTGTGTACGTATCCACCGCACGTGTCTTTGCGCTGACCGATCCGGATGCGGTGTACACACCTGTTGACGCGGACGGAGAAGACGATCTGTATGAACTGATGGACGAATGCGATGCGGAGGATATCCTGTACCTGGAGCTCGGTGAAGGGGCGGGAGAACTTCTTGTCCGCATGGATGCGTTCATCCCGAATCCGATTGCCGTGCGCGGGGATGAAAAAGAAATCGCAGTGATCGAAAAGAATCTGTGCCGCAAGGTACGCTGAAGCATATACAGAACAAAGCTGCCGCAGTCCGGTTTTCTGTCCGGTATCCTGCGGCAGTTCTTTTATTCCTGTAAAATGTCGATGATGACGATTTCACTCTGCGATTCCGTGCGGATGGGGTAGCTCCACGTGCTGACGCCGCTTGTGATGATGGCATGAGCACCGCGGGAGAGAGGGATTTTCCCGGTATTGCCGTCGTGTATTTTCAGAAGACGGTGGGTGATGATGCCGAGCGGGAAGATCTGTCCGCCGTGCGTATGTCCTGCAAGAATCAGATCTGCTCCGGCATCGGCGCACTGCGAAAATTCCACAGGTTCATGACAGAGCAGGACTGTAAATCCGCTGAACAGCTGACCCGAAGATAGCAGTTCCTCCGGAGTCATGCGTTCTTCGTCCAGATCGCGGCGTCCCGCAATCCGGATCAGTCCGTCCGCAGTGAGAATCGTTTCATCTTCAAGAATGCGGATGCCGACGGAGGCGAACTCCCGCAGAATATCATCCCGGGTGTGAGACGGAACCTTCCAGCGGCTGTACGCATCGTGGTTGCCGAAAACGAAGTAAATGCCGTATTTCGGATGCAGCGCAGCGAACAGCCGCAGATACCGGCGGAACATTTTCGGCGTTGTGTTTTCATCGAAAATATCACCGGTCAGCATCATGAGGTCGGGCTTTTCTTCGTCGATCATGGCATAGATTCTTCCCAGTTCCCATTTGGTCTGCAGACGCCACGGATGCATATCAGCCATGTGCACAATCCGCAGTCTGCGCGAGGGGAGAGGATGCCGGGTGGTGATTGTATAGCGTTTTTTTCGTATGAATTTCGCCTGAGCCAGTCCCCAGAGCAGATAAAGAAAGCACAGAAGAAACGGCGCGTAACCGTGCAGGACGAGGGTACGCCAGTACGGATAAAATGAAAACCGGCGGATGAGAAGTTCACAGGCGGCACAGACAGAGGCGATGACGGAAAGGGTCGAGACGGTCATGAACCAGAAGGAACTGGCGTGCCCGAGCGGAATGATCAGCACAAGAGCATAGAGTGCGGCTGATCCGTCGGGTGAGAGAAACGGAAGTGCAGGGATGCGGACTGTGCGCAGAGCGAAAAAGAGGATGCAGAAATACGCGAGCCGTGCACACAGCGTGATCAGTCGCTGGATTTTGAAAAAAGACATAGAACCTCCGTATTCTTCCGGCGAATCTGTGCTTTTCCGTGATAGGTACAGGCGTGAGAAAACAAAAAGAAACCCGTTCAAACTTTCGTCTGGACGGGTTGTCTTATTCACAGGGGTATAGGGATTCGAACCCCAACATACAGAGTCAGAGTCTGCTGTGCTACCGTTACACAATACCCCTATCTGCTTCACTTGGCTTGTTGTCATTGCCGTGCTCAGCTGACGGATGTTATTATAGCAGATGCGTTCCGGTTTGTCAATAGGTTTTTGAAAGTTTTTTGAAATTTTTCCTGATTTTTTCTGTGATCGGAAATGAGGAGAAATCGGGAAGAATAAAGTCTGTACGCCGGCGCGGGAGATTTCGAGACTGATCCGATCCGCACTTGCAATTTCTGCATAAATGTGGTATGATATGGAGAAGAATAATACGGTTCTGCTTTGCCGGCAGAAATAGTTTATGCAAAGGATGACCGGATTATGCGCGCTTATTATTTTTTTATGAAATTCTGGCGCAGTTTTCTGATCGGTCTGGGATGCGGTCTCGCTGCCTGCGGGATTCTCGCCGCTGCCGGACTGGCGGTTTACTGCCTCTATTTTGCCTGATGAGGGTTTATTGTATGATGCGGCTTGACAAATTTCTTGCAGAAAGCGGACTGTATTCCCGGAAGGAATCCGCTTCGGTGATCCGCGGAGGAAGGGTAACGGCAGACGGAAAGACAATCCGGGACCCGGCGGCGAAAATTGACGAAAATAACGTGCGGATTTCCGTGGACGGAAAAGTGCTCGGATATCAGAAGTTCCGTTATCTGATGCTCAACAAGCCTGCCGATACGGTGAGCACAACGGAGGAGAACGATCCGAAATCTGTTATGAAGCTGCTGCCGCCCGAATACAGCCGGCGGGATTTCTTCCCCTGCGGACGACTCGATATCGACACGCTGGGACTTCTGATCATCACCAACGACGGACAGACTGCGCACGCGCTTCTTTCGCCGAAGCATCACTGCGAAAAGACGTACCGCTTTGAATGCCTGCCTGTGGATGATGCGGCTGTCGCAAAGCTGGAAGGCGGTATCGAGCTGTCCGACTTTACGTCAAAGCCATGCACCGTGCAGATGGAGACGCCCACCCGCGGAACGATTACCGTTACGGAAGGGAAGTACCATCAGATCAAGCGGATGTTCCATGCGGTCGGAAGCGAAATCACGTATCTGGAACGGATTGTGTTTGCGGGTATTGCTCTGGATCCTTCGCTCGGACGCGGACAATGGCGTGAGCTGACGGATGAGGAAAGAGAAAAACTGCTGCAGACCGCGTCCGGCAGACACGATGGATGATACAGACTGAGTATAGAATCAACGGAGGAAAAGCACGATGATGACTACCACACAGGACGTAAGCCTGCTCTGCGCATTGTACAGCGGACGGACTGCTTACTGCGGAGAGATGCACGATCATGCGGCAACCGGAGGAACAAGCGACGGAAAATCTCCGCTGTCCCACTGGATCGGCGCGATGGACGCCTTATCAATGGATTTCGCCGCCATCCTTGACCACAGACAGGTGCGGCATATGTATGAGCCGGAATGGGAGGACGGGCGTTTTCTCTGCGGCACGGAACCGGGAACGGGGATTCTCGACCCGGATTTTGAGCGGAATATGCACTATAATATGCTTACACCCACAGCCGCGGCACTGGAAGAGCTTCTTGCCGAATTTGAAGAATACGAATTCACCGGCGGACAGGAGGGGCACTTCAAATATCCCCGCTTCACACCGGAACGCTTCGGAGAGCTGATTGATGCGCTGAAAGCCAAAGGGGGCTTTTTCGTTCATCCGCACCCGACCTCCATGTTCCGTTCCGAGAATCCGCTTCACTACTGGTTCCGGGATGAAACGGCGATCGAGGTGTTTTACATGGGTATGAACACCCGCGAAACGCACGATAACTATCAGGTCTGGACGGGACTGCTTGATCTCGGCAAGCGCGTCTGGGCAATTGCCGGCGGGGACGGTCATGCCTGCTGCTCGGATGAAGCGCTGACGACGATTTACGCCGAAGAGAAATCGAATGCCGCCATTCTCTCCCATCTCCGGGAAGGGGACTTCACCTGCGGTCCGGTCGGTATCCGGATGTGCGTTGGGGAGACAAAAATGGGCGGCAGGTGCAGCTTCTCCGAGGTGCACGCAAACGGACGGTACACACGGCGCAATCCGGCTCCGAAAAGTGCGCGGCTGATTCTCGGCATCGGGGATTTTCATACGAGCGCCGCGGATCCTTCCCACAGCTACCGGGTCGATCTGCTCGATGACGAAGGCGTGGTTTTCAGCCGTCCGGTAACCTGCACAGAACCCGCATTTTTTGCTTACAATACGGACAAGAACCGCCGTTTTTACCGTGCGGAAGTATGGGATGAAACAAGAAATCTCCGCATCGCCATCGGCAATCCCATCTGGAATACCGACTGCATGGAAACGAAGGAATCATAAATTTTTACATAAGGAACAATCATGGATATCAATGCAAAACTCGCAGAAGAACTGCACATTGCCCCCGATAAACTGACCGCAGCCGTGGAACTTCTGGACGCGGGCAATACCGTTCCGTTTGTCGCTCGCTACAGAAAAGAAGTTACCGGAGGGATGGACGACACGGTACTCCGAAACCTGCTCGACCGCCTGACCTATCTGCGCAGTCTCGAAAAACGGAAGGAAGAAGTTGCCGCACTCATCGCGGGACAGGATAAGCTCACGCCCGAAATCGAAGCTGCCATTGCAGATGCCGAAACCGTCACGGAAGTGGATGATATTTACCGTCCCTTCCGTCCGAAACGGAAAACCCGTGCATCCGTTGCAAGAGAACGGGGACTTGCCCCTCTTGCCGCCTTGCTGATGGAGCAGAAGAAAGCCTATAGTCCGTCCGTGGAAGAAGCGGCAGCGGCATATATAAATGAAGAAAAAGGCGTGCTTACCGCGGAGGACGCACTGGCGGGTGCGAAGGATATCATCGCGGAGGATATTTCCGACAGCGCGGAATACAGAAAAGAAATCCGTTCTCTGACGATGCGCTTCGGGACTATTGCATCCAAAAAGTCCGCGGAAAATCCTGTGTACGAGCAGTATTACGAATACGCCGAACCGCTTGCGAAAATTCCGCCGCACAGAGTTCTTGCCATCAACCGCGGAGAAAAAGACGAAGCGCTGTCCGTTTCCGTTGCGGTCGGACGCGACGTGATTCTCAATTTCCTTTTCTCCGAGATTATCACAAATCCGAAAAGTCCCGCATTCCAGTATGTCGCCGCTGCCGTGAACGACAGTTACGACCGCCTGATCGCTCCGTCCGTGGAGAGAGAAATCCGCAATGAACTGACCGATACGGCAGGGGAGAGCGCGATCAAGCTGTTTTCCGTCAACCTGCGCAATCTGCTGATGCAGTCGCCGCTCAAGGGAAAGACCGTCCTCGGTTACGACCCCGGCTACCGGACGGGCTGCAAACTTGCCGTTGTGACCAAAACCGGCGCAGTCGTCGAAACAGCGGTCATTTACCCGACCAAGCCGCACGAGCGCATTGCGGAATCGAAAAAGACCGTGAAGCGTCTGATCGAAAAGTACGGCGTGGATGTTGTCGCCATCGGCAACGGAACGGCATCGGGCGAGAGTGAACTGTTTATTGCCGAAACGCTTGCAGAACTCGGCGGAAAAACCAAGTACATCATTGTGTCCGAAGCCGGCGCTTCCGTTTACTCAGCATCGGAACTGGGCGCGGAGGAATTTCCGGATTTCGACGTCACCGAACGCAGCGCCGTATCCATCGCACGCCGTCTGCAGGATCCGCTTGCGGAACTTGTAAAAATAGATCCGAAGTCCATTGGCGTCGGACAGTATCAGCACGATATGAAAGCCGCACGGCTCGATGAAGCGCTGACCGGCGTGGTGGAAGACTGTGTAAACGCGGTCGGCGTGGACGTCAATACAGCGTCTTATTCTCTCTTGTCCTATATTGCGGGCATCAATATGACTTCCGCTAAAAATATCGTCAAATACCGCGAAGCGAACGGGGAATTCCGTTCAAGAAAAGAGATATTGAAAGTGCCGCGCTTCGGTGCAAAGGCATTCGAGCAGGCTGCGGGATTTCTGCGGATTCCCGGCGGCGACGAGATTTTCGACAACACCGGCGTGCATCCCGAGTCATATGCCGCAGCGAAGGCTCTGCTGGACAGATTCGGGCATACGAAAGAGGAAGTGCGCGGCGGACTGTCACTCCGGGATGAAGTAAAGAAGGTCGGAATCAAAAAGCTGGCTGAGGAACTCGGCGTGGGTGAAATGACCCTTGCAGACATTCTCGGGGAACTCGAAAAGCCCGGACGCGATATCCGCGACACACTTCCGCCGCCGGTTCTGCGCGACAAAGTCCTCGCTCTCGAAGATCTCGAGGAAGGCATGATTCTCACCGGAACCGTGCGCAATGTTATCGACTTCGGTGCATTCGTCGATATCGGCGTACATCAGGACGGGCTTCTGCACATCAGCGAAATCGCGGACCGCTTCATCAAGCATCCTTCCGAGGTTCTGTCCGTGGGCGATGTGATCCGCGTGCGCGTCAAATCCGTCGATCTCAAGAGAAAACGCATCGGTCTGACACGCCGGGACCTTGACTGATTGCGGGGAGCAGGCGGTACTGTTGAAGATTTCTAATAATATTAGAAAATCCTGCGCGAACGATCTTTCATGATGGAAAGAAAACGCAAAAATCGTGTACACAATGCACAAAGGAAGCAAGAGAATTTCAGTAAAAAAAACTCTTCCAATTGAAGAGAGAATTTGGTATAATAATTCACGGTTAATAGTAGAGACATCATGTCCAAGTTTAATTTTCTGTATATAATTCCAAGGAGGATTTATTAATGGCAAGCGTATCCCTGAAACACATCTACAAGAAGTATCCCGGCGGCGTTACCGCTGTATCCGACTTCTGCCTTGAAATCAAGGACAAGGAATTCCTCATTCTCGTAGGTCCTTCCGGCTGCGGTAAGACCACCACTCTTCGTATGATCGCAGGTCTTGAAGAAATCACTGAAGGTGAACTCTTCATCGGTGACAAGCTCGTTAACGACGTTGCTCCGAAGGACCGTGACATCGCGATGGTATTCCAGAACTACGCTCTGTACCCGCATATGTCCGTATTTGATAACATGGCATTCGGTCTGAAGCTCCGCAAGACTCCGAAGGAAGAAATCAAGCGCCGTGTTGAAGAAGCTGCCCGTATCCTCGATATCACCCACCTCCTCGACAGAAAGCCGAAGGCTCTCTCCGGCGGTCAGAAACAGCGTGTTGCTCTCGGTCGTGCGATCGTTCGTAACCCGAAGGTATTCCTTCTCGACGAACCGCTTTCCAACCTCGACGCTAAGCTCCGTGCAGCGATGAGAACCGAGCTTACCAAACTTCACCAGAGACTCCAGACAACCTTCGTATACGTTAC
>JAFQLN010000022.1 GCA_017414585.1 Clostridia bacterium
AAAAGACAGTTGCCTTCGTTGGCTCAACGGGCTCGGGTAAAACAACAATCCTATCGCTTATCTGCCGTAACTACGATTACCAAAAGGGTCAAATCCTGCTTGACGGCATCGATATATGCGCGGGACATATAGCCGCAGTCTTCGAGCAGAGCGATCAGGAAATACATGACCATGACCAGCGGCAGAAATCCGATGACCGCAATCACGCCGCCGATAACGCCGTCCACAAGAAGGGCGTACAGAAGCGGGGATGCGCCGGCAAACAGTGTGCCGATCCAGCTCTGGAATTTTTCCAGCCAGCCGACGAGAAAATCCGCGATGGGTGTACCGACCCAGACCTGCGAAATTTCAAATACCAGCCACATGACGACAGCAAAAATCGGAATGCCGAGCCACTTGTTGACCAGTATCGCGTCAATTTTATCACCGAAGTTTTTGTCTCTTGTATAGACTTTCCGTGTTTCAACCTGCGCCACGATCTGATTGACAAACGCAAAGCGTCTGCGGTCAGCGGCTTCGGAAGCTGCTTTATCCAAAAGCTCCGCATGATCTTCGTAAGGCGCTTTCTGTTCTTCTCCGACTCTGGCTGCCGCGGTACTGACAAGTTCATGCAGACCGTCCGCCGAAGAAGCAGATGTTTTGATGACGGGACAGCCCAGCATTTCAGCCAGCTGCTGTACGTCGATGCTGTTTTCTTTTTTCTCGTTGATATCGCTTTTATTCAGTGCGACAACAACCGGAATGCCCAGTTCAAGAAGCTGTGTGGTAAAGAAAAGACTTCTCGAAAGATTGGTGGCATCCACGATATTGATGATCACATCGGGATTTTCCTGCTTCACATACGAGCTTGTCACACTCTCTTCACTGGTGAAAGGCGACATGGAGTATGCGCCGGGAAGGTCAACCGCCACGAGGCTTTCTTCGCCGGACCAATAGCTTCTTTTTATTGTATGTTCTTTTTTCTCAACCGTAACGCCTGCCCAGTTGCCGACTTTTTCGTTTCTGCCGGTCAGTGCATTGTACATGGTTGTTTTTCCCGAGTTCGGATTTCCCGTCAACGCGATTCTCATCCGGTGCGCTCCTCCCTTGATATCCGTTCCGTCCGGTGGTTTTCCGTAATTTCTGTACGCTGCAGAAGGGCTTACTTCACGTGAATTGCCTGAGCAAGCTGCTTGTCAATACTGTAGCGTCCGTCTTTGATGGAGACAATACTGCCGCTGCGCAGATGGGAGATTACTGTAATCTTCTCTCCGCTGTAGCAGCCGAGCGAGAACAAAAACGCATCCAGTTCTTCGTCGTTCGTATCAATTTTTTCGATGGTATATTCCTTGCCTTCCACTGCGTCCCGTAACTTCATTTGATTCACCGCTTTCGTCATCTATTCCCATTCGTTAAAAATTAGCAGAAGCTAACCTGCCAGCCGAAAAAAACGGTTAGCATATTCTAATCGCGTGTATTATAGCATGAAGCACGCGGTTTGTCAGCAGATTTCCCGTATTTTTACAATTTTTCTCTTTTTTCATGATTGCTCTGTAAAAGACCGCACAAAGGGAAACGCCTCTCCTTTGCACGGTCTTCGGATGATTCTTTTTCAGTTCAGACCACTGTACAGGATGCGGCAAGCCGATGCTTTCTCCCGTTCAGACCCGGCTCGCCTTGAAAATATCGAGCATCTTTCTGTCCACCTTCATGCCGCGGCAGTCCTCATAGACGGTTCCGGGTCTGCCGTGTTCCACGATGCCGAAGCTGCCGCGGAAATTCCAGAGCGAATATCCCCAGCCAAATTCCCTGAAGACGGACAGCACATCCTCAAACCAGCGCAGTGCGAGATCGTTCGGCAGTTTGTTGTAGCATCCGAATTCTCCGATGTGCACGGGAACTCCCGCTGCCTGTACTTCCCGCCAAGGCTTATAATATTCGCGCAGCTTCTGCCGGCATTCCTCTCCTCCCGGATAATCGGGAACACGCCAGTCGATACTGCCGCGCACCCACTCTGCCTGATAATGCGTGAGCATGAACGGTTCGTATCCGCGTCCGCTGTGGATGACGTTCTGCGAACCGAGATCGGCAAGTTCCGGCAATGCAGAACCGCCGCCGTCGAATCCGTCGATCACGATCTGCCGCTCCGGATCCGCCTCACGGACTGCGGCAATTGTCCGGCGGATGACTTTCTGATGATCGTCCCGTGTGCACGGATGCGTCGGCGGGATATTCGCCGGTTCATTCACAAGATCGAAGCTGAGCTTGGAGGAAGGGATGCCCTTATACCGTTTCGCAAGGTACTGCCAGATAAAGGCGAATCCGTCCTGTGCTTCCCGGTCACGCCAGAGGTTGTGCTTTTCTCTTTCCGGCCAGTTGATGCAGTAGCCGGGGGCGCGGTGGATATTCAGCGATACATGAAGTCCCCGCGAATTGCACGCTTCGATGTACCGGTCGAAATATTCGATGATTCTTTCATCGGGTGAAAAATAGTCAAAATCGTGCGTCCAGAAGTGATAATCCGTGGGGATGCGCACAAAGTTGAAGCCTTCTTCGGCGATGAAATCGAGCTCATCGGTATCGGCTTCCTTCGGTTCGGGATTCCAGTCCCCTTTTGCGTACATCCAGAGAAAATTAAATCCGTAGTATGGCATGGGCTGTGCTCCTTTCTGTTTTGTCATCTTCAGTATAACATAAAGCCGACGGTCGTACAAGGGGCAAAGCAGAAAAACTGCCGCGATTTTTTGCTCACCGCAGCAGTTTATACTATGATTCGGATTATTCGGTTTTTACCGCTGTTTTATACACGATTTTTCCGTCTTCCAGCACGGCTGTCACTGTATCGCCCGTGTGGATTTCGCCGCGGAGCATCGCTTCGGAGAAAGAATCCTCCACCCTTCTCACAATCGCACGGCGGAGCGGACGTGCACCGTAAACCGGATCGAAGCCTTCCTTCGCAAGAGAACGGATTACTTCTTCATCAAATGAAATCGCTATGCCGAGATCGACAATCCGCTTTTCCACTTCGCGCAGCATAATCGCGGCAATTTTTTCGATATCGCTGTCGGAGAGCTTGTTGAACAGGATGATTTCGTCCACACGATTGAGAAATTCCGGCTTGAAGGTATGCTTGAGGGCATCCATGACCGACGCACGCATTTTCTCCTGTTCCTTTTCCGCAGATTCCGCTGTGTCCATAAAGCCGAGCCGCTTCGGTTCCGTGATATTGCCGGCACCTACATTGGAAGTCATGATGAGAATGGTGTTCTTGAAATCCACCCGTCTTCCCTGTCCGTCAGTGAGGATACCGTCTTCGAGAATCTGCAGAAGAATGCTCCACACATCGGGATGCGCCTTTTCGATTTCGTCAAACAGCACGACAGAATATGGATGGCGGCGGATTTTCTCCGTCAGCTGACCGCCTTCGTCATAGCCGACATATCCGGGCGGCGAACCGATCATCTTCGATACGCTGTGCTTTTCCATATACTCGGACATATCAATGCGGATCATGGCATTCTCATCCCCGAACATCACATCTGCGAGAACCTTGCACAGTTCCGTCTTACCGACACCGGTAGGACCGAGGAAGATGAACGAGCCGGTCGGACGCTTGGGGTCCTTGAGCCCCATTCTGCCTCTGCGGATCGCTCTGGCAACCGCCTCGACAGCTTCATCCTGTCCGATGACGCGGGATTTGAGAATTTCTTCGAGATGCAGAAGACGTTCGCCTTCTTCTTCTGCGAGCTTCTTCACGGGAATCGACGTCCAGCTGGTGACAATGTCAGCGATGTCGCCCTCGTCGATGACCAGCGTTTCGGGTGCTTTTCCAGCTGTGTCCTTTTTGCCCTTCAGTTCTTCCGTCAGGCGTTTTTCTTCGTCCCGCAATTTTGCCGCGCCTTCATAATCCTCACCGAGAATCGCTTCTTCCTTTTCAGCCGTGACGCTCTTCAGTTTTTCTTCGATTTCGCGGACATCCGGCGGAGTGGCAAACGAGTCAATGCGCTTTTTGCTTGCTGCTTCGTCAATGAGGTCAATCGCTTTATCGGGAAGATAGCGGTCGCTGATATACCGGACGGAGAGTCCGACTGCGGCACGGATTGCATCATCGGCAATTTTCAGCTTGTGATGCGCTTCGTATTTATCACGCAGACCGAACAGAATCTGTTCCGCTTCCTCCGGTGAAGGTTCTCCGACCATCACGGACTGGAAACGTCTCTCCAGCGCCGCATCTTTTTCGATATGCTTGCGGTATTCGTCGATGGTCGTCGCGCCGATAACCTGCATTTCCCCGCGCGCCAGAGCAGGCTTGATGATATTTGCCGCATCCACCGCGCCTTCTGCTCCCCCGGCACCGATGATGGTGTGGATTTCGTCGATGAACAAAACAATCTGCGGATTCTTGCGGACTTCTTCCATCACATTCTTCATGCGTTCTTCAAATTCGCCGCGGTATTTTGCTCCGGCAATCATGGAGGAAAGATCGAGCGTGACTATCATCTTATCGCGGAGGGTTTCGGGAACGGTTCCGTCCACGATCCGCTGTGCCAAGCCTTCGACAACTGCGGTTTTGCCCACACCGGGTTCTCCGATCAGGCAGGGATTGTTCTTTGTCCGGCGGGAGAGAATCTGGATCACACGGCCGGTTTCCGTATCGCGCCCGATAATCGGGTCGATCTTCCCTTCCTTCGCCATTTTGCAGAGATTGCGTCCGTACTGACTGAGGGTAGGTGCATCGCTGAGTCCTTCATCCGTCTTCTTCTGCGCACCGTTCCGTTCGCCTGCTTCCTTCTGTTCCCCGGCACCGAAATACGAGAGGACGTCCCGCTTGATGTCGGCAGCTGATGCACCCGCTTCACTGATCAGTCGGAATGCGAAACACTCCCGCTCCTCGCACATTGCAAGAAGGATATGTTCCGTGCCGATGTATCCGTTGCCCATCGAAACAGCGGCAGAGGCGGAGGATTCGATAATTTTCTTCGTGCGCGGTGTGATATCCGCAGCAGTCAGTCCGGTGGGAGAGCCCACCCCGACGGTATCTTCGATCATCTGTCTGGCTTTATCGTAATGGACTCCGCGTTCTTCGAGCACCCGCGCCGCAATGCCTTCTTTTTCCGAAAGCAGTCCGAGAAGAAGATGTTCGCTCCCGACACAGGTATGTCCCATCTCCGATGCGAGATATAAAGCACGGTTGAGTGCGTTCTGCGCTTTCTTTGTAAATCCGATATTCATCTGTCGTATCCTCCTGTTCCCCTGTTATGCGGGCGGGTTTTCTGTCAGCAGGGTATTATATCCCGCCCGGGTATGTTTTATTCGGTATTTCTTTATTCAGTTCCGGCTGAATCCCGCTTTTGCGAGCAGCAGCCGGATTTTTTCCGCACGGAGTTTATCCCGTACAGCAGCCGCACGCGCTTCTTCGTTTTCCGCAATCAGCGTATTGGGCATGGATGTGAAAAACATTTCATCCAGCAGCTGAACCGGAATGGTGATCATCTTCATGGATGCCGCCAGACGAAGATCGGAATACATCGAAACCAGCTCACCGGCGTTGAGTTTGTTGGCGTACAGCATCATGCCGATAGTCCGCATGGCACGGTCCGCCGCGTCTTCCTTTTGATTTGCATCCATCTTTTCACGCAGTTCCCATTCCTTAGCCGCAATCTTGCCGACAACCTCATTCAGCTTTGCAACGGTTTCCTCTTCCGTGATGCCGAGGGTGACTTCATTGGAAATCTGGTAGAGATTTGCGGACGGAGCGGAACCTTCACCGTTCATGCCGCGGATGGTCATGCCGAGTTTGGAAAGCTGGAGCGTCAGATTGCGGATTCCGCCTGCTTTGGTGTAAGCGGGAAGATGGAGCATCGCGGACGCCCGCAGACCGGTTCCGAGATTGGTCGGACAGTGCGTGAGATATCCAAGGTTTTCCGTGTATGCAATTTCAAATGCTTCGTCAATCCACGCTTCCGCTTCAAATACCGCTTCCAGTGCAGTTGTCAGATCCAGTCCGGGTGTGATGCACTGCAGGCGGAGGTGGTCTTCCTCCATCAGCATGATATACACGGATTTCTCTTCGTTTGCCAGCAGTGCCGCAGGACTTTTCTTTTCCGCGAATTCCCGGCTGATGATATGCTTTTCAAGCAGTGCCGCTTTTTCCGGTGTTTTGAGTGCGGTGCAGTCGGTGAAGCTCCAGCCTTCTTTTCCTTCAAAAACCGTACGGATTTTTTCTATCAGCTCCGCAGACTTTGCATCGTCGAGCTTGCCGGGAAATGCATATCCGGACAGGTTGCGCGCCAGTCTTACCCGGGAACTGAGAACGATGTTGTTATCCTTGCCTTCTTTTGTATACCACATATTTTTCACTCCTTGTACTTCTCTTGACCCTTGCCGCTGCATCCGTGTCAGGCTTCGTTTTCCGGACCGCGCAGTTTTCTGAGTTCATCGCGGATCTGTGCCGCCCGTTCGTAGTTTTCCGTCCGGACAGCTTCCTTCTGTTCTTCTTCGAGCGCTTCGATTCTGTTCTTCATTTCCATCTTTGCGCGGAACCGTGCGGGAACACGTCCGTTGTGAATCGTTCTGCCGTGCAGTTTATGAACGGTTCCTTCCAGCTCTTTTCCGAAGGTTTCATAACAGGACGGACAGCCTGCCATGCCGGAGGATGCCAGTTCCTTGAACGACAAATTGCAGTCCGGACAGCGTTTTTCCGAAAGCTGTTTGCTGCCGCCGAGAAATCCCGCAAGAATCGAGTTCATCGACTTGAACGGATCTGCCAGCATATTGTCGCCGAGGAGGAAGTCAAGTCCGTCCCATGCACCGCTCTGTCCGAATCCGCCTTTCTTTTCCGTTTCCGCAGCACAGTCTGCACAGAGATGCAGGCTCTTTTCGTTTCCGTTGACATTTTCATGATAATAGAAGGTAGCTTCCTTCTTTCCGCATTTTTCACAAAGCATCTGTAATTCCTTCCTTTCGTTCACTTTCATTCTTTCTTCAGCGTTCACATCATCAGCAGCATCAGAATATGCCGCATGATATCCGCACGCACTTCATCGCGTTTTTCGGGGATGCACTTGTCCAGCGCCGCCTGTGTCATGGACTGCATGGCAATCCGTGCTTCGCGTTCGGTCACGATTCCGTGTTCGGTCAGCCGGCTGAGGTAGACTTTCGCATCCGCCTCGCTGAGTGCTGTGCCGATCGCATGGAAGAAATGCATCAGGTATTCGTTCTTCGTCATCTGCACGCGGACGATTCTGATGTACCCGCCGCCGCCTCGTCTGCTTTCGGTGACATATCCGCGCTCAGGTGTGAAGCGGGATGTAATCACATAATTGATCTGGCTTGGAACACAGCCGAGCTTCGCCGCAAGGTCATTCCGACGTACCTCCGCGCTTCCGCCGCCTTCCTCCAGCATCTCGTTGATCAACCGTGCTATCGTTTCGGATAATGTCATGGCTTCATCTCCTTTTTTGATCTTGACTATCTTTGACCTTCATTGTGCTTTTATTATACAACGAAAGTCAGGATTGGTCAAAGTCAATTAAAGTCAAATTTCATGTGCTGATCTTTGATTAAACCGATTTATCATCATGTTTTCTTTGATTTTCTCACGAAATCGCATTATTTCAAAGTTTTTGATCATCGAAAAAGAACACGGCATCACTCCATTAAGCCGAAACGATGCCGTGTTTTCCTGACTATTCCGTTAAAGCCAGGGTATTGTATTCTTCACTGATCCACCGCCATGTTTCCCGGTCAGCCTTTCCCGTTTCTTCCAGTCCGGCTGCTGCCTGAAAATAACGGACAGCATCAGCGGTCTGTATACCATAGACTCCCGAAAGCGGAGGTAGGACGGGATAATCGTACCGCAGAGCCAATGCGCGAAGCATGATCTGCAGAAGCAGTACGGTATCGCTCCGTTCAGCAGTTCCGGTGACATAATCGGGATCCGACGGAATAACACGGATCTGCACCGGTTCCCGCCTGCGTTTTTCATAGGTATATGCATCCGCAATCGCTTGCCAGGTTCTGTCGTCCGTCACTCCGGTTACAGGCTGACCGGAATGCAGCTGAAAACTCCGCACAGCGTTTTCCGAAGCCTGATCGTAATTACCGCTCACCGGGATGCGCAGTTCTTCATCCTCCCGAATGAAGGACAGATAACGCAGCATTCTCTGCAGAACCTCGATCCGGTTTCTTTCATCAGACAGATTGATAAGCATACCGTCCTCCTTCATGAAAGTGTACCGCTTGACTGGATCGGAGAACCATAGTCCCCATCCACCAGTGTACGGTATGTCTGGGCAATCTGCTCCCATGTGTACGACGCAGTCACGCCCGTCGGTTCAAGCCCGAAGATTGTCTGATACGCACGAACTGCGTTTTCTGTTGCAGTTCCGTAGATTCCGTCCACGGTCAGCTTTGGAATCGACGTATACACATCGGAAATTCGGTTCAGGTAGGTCTGCAGCGCTGTTACATCCTCCCCGCGCGAACCTGCCCGCAGTGGTGTACCGGGATACGGGAGCGTATTGGCAAGCAGATAATCCGGCGGCAAAGAGTCGCGGAAATTTCGGTAAGAGGAGTAAATGGCGTTCCATGTGGCTTCATCCACCACACCGGTAACGGGAAGTCCCGCATCGTACTGAAAGTCCTCGACAGCTCCGCGCGTTCCGTCGCCGAAAATGCCGTCCACAGTGACCGGACGAACCGTATCCGTGAATCCTGCGATGAACGCCAGCAGATACTGCAGTTCCGCTACAGCAAATCCACGGTCCCCCTGTTCCAGTCTTCCGTTGAAGATGAGAAGGAGATCCTCAACAGCGATCCCTTCGGAATTCACATCGGTCAGCCTCTTGACACCCGCATAAATCCGCAGAATTGCGTACCAGGTCGCACGTCCCACAATACCGTCCGGCACCAGATCAAACTGCTGCTGGAATGCCCGGACTGCGGTTTCTGTGTCGGCGGAAAAAAAGCCGCGCGGATCGGCGATTTTCGGAATGCCGGGAAAATTTTTGGAAATGCGGTTGAGTCTGGTTTGGATCAGCAGAACATCATCGCTGATCGTCCCGATTCTGAGCGGTGTGCCCGGATAGGAGTCCGTGATTCCCTCAATCGGCGCATCCTGCACAATGTCGATATTGTCCCCGTAATAGTATTGTAAGATTTCGTACGGCGTGCGTCCTTCATCCGCAAGCGTCACGCTCCCCCACTGCGACAGACCACCGCACTGGACTTCTACGCCGTCGCAGTAAAGTGCAAACAGCGGTTCCACCGATCCCTGCCGCCGCAGATAGTCATTGAACAGTTCATCGACAATACGGGAGATATTTTCGAAGATATCCCTTCGGTAAACAAACGACTGATCAATGGAGGTGGAGTTGGTAATGTCAAAATCGTACCCGCGGCTCCGGTAATATTCGGTGAAAATCCGGTTAAGCGCAAAACTGATCTGAGCGAGAATATTTGCCCGCAGCGCATTTTCCGGCCATGTCGGGTAGATTTCACTGGACGCGACATTCTTAATATAATCGGAAAAACTGACCGTAACATTCTGCGCCGCCTGCTCGGGTCTGCCGAGATGCACGGTTATGTATTCCGGGATGATCGGCTGTATCAGATTATTGTTCATGCCCCCTCCTTCCCTATGCATCCGCTTCCAGATCGCCGCGCTCGGTGTCATTCCGGTTGTTTTCCACAATGATCACCCTGCCGTTTTCCGCTCCCGCAACCGACTCGGCTTCACTGAGCGGCACGAGATTGACCGGCTGCACAGCCACAACCCGATCGAATACCATCACCCCGATGTTCTCAACGGTGTAGTACCCGTCTGCCAGGACTGTAACGTTGTAAAGTGCATACGGCTGCACGCTTCCCGGCTGCTGGCTCATGGATGCGGGCGGCGCCGGAAGGGATGCGGTCTGCGTCAGTCCTCCGCTGTCCGTCCGTAATGTATAGAGAACGGCTCCCTCTCCATCTTCGCTGTAATCCGAAATAATCACAATCACGTTCTCGAGCGGCAGACTCTCCCCCACCGTTGTAACGCGCACACGCAGAAAACCTCTTCCTTCTTCCGTCATGTCTCATCCTCCTTTCCTGTCTCTGTTTCATTGTATGTGTCTGCGGCTATTATGTTCGGCATATGCGGAATTATTTTGATTTATGCATGGTTATTCAGTTGTGCAAGCATTTCTTGCGTTCTGTCCGTGTAGATAATATTTCCTTTTATTCCCTTTTTTAATGATTGATAATATCCATTTATTTCCACTATCTATTCCATAATTATCCTTTTCGGCAGATTTTCGATACCAAGCGCCATGGACGGATAAAAATCGTGCAAGTACGGCTTGCATCATGTTTTTTTGAAAATTCGACATATTCCAGAAATACTTTCTTGCAATGACTCGAAAAATATGCTACAGTAGAAACACAGCCTCAGCACACCCGGAGAAACGGACATATCAAACTCTCAAATTTTATATATATTCAAAAGGAGCAGAACATCTTATGACGGACAGAAACATCATCGGACAAAAAATTGCGCAGCTCCGCAAAGCAAAAGGCATGACGCAGGCGGAACTGGCTGATAAACTCGGCGTCAGCCATCAGGCGGTTTCCCAGTGGGAACGCAGTGAAACCCTTCCCGATATTCTCACCCTTCCCCTGATCGCACAGATCTTCGGCGAAAACATCGGTTCCATGCTCGGCGTGGAGGAAGTGCAGACGGAAGAAGAAACACCGATTCCGATTGATATTGACAAACTGATGGAAGAAGGCGAGAAGAAAAATCCGCCGGTTACAGTAAACAATCTCGGCAGCGGAGAAGTTTTCATCAATGAAAATAAATCGGAGCATTCCGAATATCAGCTGAATGCAAAAGACTTTTCCCTTCCCGTTTCGGACAGCACGATTGATCTGAGCCAGGACTGTGATTATGAAGTAGCTGTCATCAAAAACGGAGAAATCATCAAAAAGTTCTCAGGCAACCCGGATAATTATCTGAAAATCCTCCTCATCGGCGAGTGCCGCGACCTTCATTCCGAAATGTCCGTGGATGTGGAAGGAACGGTCGGCGGAAACGCTTCCTCCGGCTTTGGAATGACAATCAGCGGTGACGTCAAAGGAAATGCGACCTCCGGGTTTGAAATGAAATGCGGGGATGTCGGCGGAAATGCCAGCGCGGGATTTGATCTGCACTGCGGCACAATCGGCGGCAAGGCATCCGGCGGCTTCGGAATTACCAAAAACAAAAAAATAAAGAAGGATACTTCCGGATTCGATCCGGAGCAGATGTCCGCAGACGGTGCCAACCTGACCATCAACGGAGACTACAGCGGTGATCTCACCACGGCGGCATCCGTCACGGTTATGGGTGATGTACACGGCAATGTTGTATCCGAACAGTGCGTAACGGTTCACGGAAATGTGGATGGTGATGCGAGCACCGGGGATTCGATGACGATTGACGGGGATGTCGGCGGAAATGCAGCTGCCGGGGACAGTCTCACAGTAGGCGGCGATGTGGGATCGTCTGTCAGCGCTGGGGACAATGTCGATATCGAAGGCGATGTAAACGGGGACATTTCTGCAGGCGGCGATATCACTGTGGAAGGTGATCTCAACGGAGACATTGTTTCCACCGGCGGAGATGTGCACATCAGCGACTCTGACAGTGAAACCATCCGCAATATCCATGCAAATGCTTCTGCGGACGGTCAGAACATCACCATCGAAGGGGACTACACAGGTGATCTTTCCACGGCAGCGAATGTAACGATTCAGGGGAATGTCGAAGGCAATGTGGAGTGCAACAATCTCACGGTAGAAGGTGATGTGCAGGGTGATATTGACGCGGGCGGCTCGGTCACCGTCGGAGACGATGTGCAGGGAGACGTGGACGCGGGCGGTTCGGTTACGGTCGGCGGAGACATTGACGGCGATGTGGACTGCGGCGGTTCTGCATCCTGCGGCGGAGACATCGGCGGGGATGTAGATGCGGGCGGAAATGTCAGCGCGGACGGGGATATCAACGGCGATGTGGACGCGGGCAACAATGTCACATGCGGCGGAGATATCAACGGCGATGTGTCCACTTCCGGCGATGTACGCATCAGCGGCGACGCAAACGGCAATATCCGCGGCAAGAGCATCACGGTCGAAGGGGACTACAACGGATAAAATACAGGCGCAGGAACGATGGTTTCTGCGTCTTTTATATAAAAATCGCTGTTTCATCTTGCAATTATCAGCGTCTGCGCATATAATATGATTAAAACTGTTACTTCTTGGAGTTCATCATGAAAACGATTGCTTTGCCCTGTGCAACCGCCAGCGAACAGTATTTTGTTCGTCCCCGGTATATCCGTTATCTCGAAAAAGCCGCAGCCATGTGTGAAATGGACATTCTGCCGGTTCTTCTGCCGCCAACCGAAAATCCGCAGACCATCCGCACTTATGCCGAACAGTACGACGGTTATCTCTTTTCCGGCGGATTCGATGTGGAACCTTCGCGCTACGGTGAAGAAAAGAACGAACACTGCGGCAATATCGAACCGGAAAGGGATGCATTCGAGCTTGCTCTGCTCAAAGAATTGATCGACCGCGACCGTCCCGTTTTCGGAGTCTGCCGCGGCTGTCAGATTATGAATGTTGCGCTCGGCGGGACGCTCTGGCAGGATCAGGCAGCCATGCTCCCCCTCGAAAAACCGCACGCCGTCAAAAATGCGGACGATAAGCCGGTACATCCTGTCACTGTCTCCGGTTTTCTCAGCGAGCTGACGCAGACCGATCGGATTCAGACCAACAGCTACCACCACCAGTCTGTCAAAAAAGCCGGAAACGGACTGCATATCTGTGCCTATGCCGCAGACGGTGTAGCCGAAGCCATTGCACACACCTCCCTTTCTTACTACCGTGCGGTTCAGTGGCATCCGGAAATGGATCCGGACGATATCTCCTTCATGATCATTAAGGATTTTCTCAGAAAACTGTAAATCATTGCACATACATAACCGGGCACAGTTTCCGCTTTTCAGGGAATGTGCCTGTTTTTTACCGATCTTGCTCCGCTTTTGTTGAAATTAACTATTTTATCACGACAGAAAATATGTTATACTATAATGGAATATATGCATCCCCTTCAAAAAATACTGACGAAACGGAAAATGTAAAAATCATGGAATATAAAATGCACGAAGTAATTCTCTGCAAGTACGGAGAACTGATTCTCAAAGGCACCAACCGTACCACATTTGAAAGCCAGCTTCTGAAGGAAGTCCGCCGCCGCGCCGCCTTCTTCGGAAAGTATGTCGTCCGCACCCAGCAGAGCACGGTTTATATCGAACCGCAGGACGAAAACGCGGAAGAAGAACTCGGCAGTCTCTATGAACAGATCGGCAAGGTTTTCGGTTTTACCGGCATCTGCCGCGCGGCTGTCGCAGAAAAAACGCTGGAAGACATCCTCGCCGTAGCAAGAGAATATCTGCCTGAAAAACTCGCTCACGTCCGCACGTTCAAATGCGAAGCCAAGCGCAGTGATAAGCGCTTCCCCCTCTCCTCGCCGGAACTGTCCGGTGAAGTCGGCGCAGTCATCCTCGACTGTGTTCCCGGTATCACGGTCAATCTGCGCGAGCCGGATGTGGTTGTCAAGATCGAAGTCCGCGAGGAATATGCCTACATCCATGCCGGACAGGACAAAGGTGCGGGCGGTATGCCTCTCGGTTCGGCAGGCAAGGGACTTCTTCTCCTGTCCGGCGGCATTGACTCTCCCGTTGCGGGCTACATGATGATGAAGCGCGGCATGACGGTTGAATGCGTTCACTTTGAATCCTTCCCGTATACCAGTGAAGCAGCTCACGACAAGGTCATGCAGCTGGCGACCGAACTGACCGAATTCTGCGGACGGATTGTCGTTCATGTCATCTCCCTCACGCACATTCAGGAAGAACTGCGCGACAACTGCGAAGAAGATTACTTCACGCTCCTGCTCCGCCGCTTTATGATGAAGCTGTCTTCCATGGTGGCTGCCGAACACGAATGTCATGTTCTTGTCACCGGAGAATCGCTCGGGCAGGTTGCCTCCCAGACACTGAAAGCGATGTGCGTAACCGAAGACGCGGCGACCATTCCCGTTTTCCGTCCGTGCATCGGTATGGACAAAGAAGAAATCATCAAGATCTCCCGTGCAATCGGCACGTTTGAAACCTCCATTCTTCCCTACGATGACTGCTGCACCGTCTTCACCCCCCGCCATCCCCGTACACAGCCGGAACTCGAAAAGGTACTGGAACAGGAAGCCAAGGTGGATGTCGATGCACTGATCGAAGAAGCATGGGGCACCAGACACGCCGTTGTTCTGCATCAGGAACTCTGAAATTCATCCGCCGATCAACCCGATACTCACTGAACAAAGGAAATAACATGAGAACTGACGAATACAGCCTTTCCCTTCTCTGCGACTTTTATGAACTCACCATGGGACGCGGTTATTTTGAATCCGAAATGCGGAATAAAATCGCGTACTTCGACGTTTTTTACCGCCGTGTACCGGACGGCGGCGGATACGCCATTGCGGCAGGTCTGGAACAGATCATCCGCTATATTGAAGACCTCCGCTTTACCGATTCCGATATCGAATACCTCCGCGGCAGAAAGATTTTCTCCGAAGAATTCCTCGCTTTCCTCGCGGATTTCAAGTTCACCGGCGATATCTGGGCAGTTCCCGAAGGAACAGTCGTTTTCCCGGGCGAACCGATGCTGACAGTCCGTGCGCCCGCCATCGAAGCCCAGCTGATTGAAACCTATATTCTCCTCTGCTTCAACCACCAGTCCCTGATTGCGACCAAGGCATCGCGCATGGTCCGTGCCGCCGAAGGACGTCCGATTTCCGAATTCGGTTCCCGCCGTGCGCATGGCGAAGATGCCGCTGTTTACGGAGCACGCGCCGCTTATATTGCCGGATGTGCAGGTACAGCGTGCACTCTTTCCGACAAGCTCTTCGGCGTACCGGCGGGCGGTACCATGGCACACTCGTGGGTGCAGATGTTCGATTCGGAATACGAAGCGTTTGTCACCTACTGCAAACTCTATCCCAACAATCCCACTCTGCTCGTTGATACCTACAGCGTCTTCGGCTCCGGGCTTCCGAATGCCATCCGTGCTATCAAGGAAGTTCTCTGGCCGCTCGGTCTGAAAAAGTGCGCCATCCGCATTGACTCGGGCGACATCGCCTATCTCTCCAAAAAAGCGCGCAGACTTCTGGACGATGAAGGACTGACCGACTGCAGAATTATCGTATCCAATTCCCTTGACGAATATATTATCCGCGATCTCATTCAGCAGGAAGCCGCTGTGGACGCTTTCGGCATCGGTGAAAGACTGATCACTGCCAAGAGTGAACCCGTTTTCGGATGTGTGTACAAGCTCGCGGCTGTCGAAGACAAAGACGGAACGATCACCCCGAAGATCAAGGTCAGCGAAAACGCTGCAAAGATCACCAATCCGAGTTTCAAGAAGCTGTGGAGAATGTACTCCAACGAAACAGGCAAGGCGATGGCTGACCTTCTGACCCTCCATCACGAAACCATCGACCAGTCACAGCCGCTGGAAATCTTTGACCCCGAATACACATGGAAGCGCACGGTTCTTGAAAATTATACCGCGCGTGAAATGCTTGTGCCGATTTTTAAAAACGGAAAGCTCGTCTACAATCTGCCGCCGCTCAATGAAATCCGCGATCACTGTTCGAGAGAACTTGCAACGATGTGGAAGGAAGTTCTCCGTTTTGAAAATCCCCACGAATACTATGTTGACCTTTCCGAAGATCTGTGGAAGCTCAAGACTTCCATGATCTCGAAATTCATCAAGGGCAACAAGTTTGAACAGTGATGTCCGCGCTCACCGCCTGTACCCTCTGTCCGCGCAGATGCGGTATCGACAGAACCTGCAGTACCGGTTACTGCGGAGCAGGTGCATCCGTCGAAATCGCGCATATCATGATCCATCACTGGGAGGAACCGTGCATCAGCGGTGATCCGCTCGGGGAGAGAGGATCGGGGACGATCTTTTTCAGCCATTGTCCCCTCGGATGCGTCTTCTGTCAAAACGGAAAAATCAGCCGCCGCTGCTCCGTGGGAAGAAAAGTGACTGCTGAATCCCTCGCGGGGGAAATGCTTGCACTGGAAAACAAAGGAGCATATAATATCAATTTTGTCTCCCCGACCCACTACACGCCGCAGATCATCGAAGCCATTCAGCTCGCACGGGAAAAAGCCGACTGTAAGCCGCTCACAGTTCCCGTGGTCTGGAATACGGGCGGATACGAACTTTCGGAAACCCTGGAGATGCTACACGATACAGTGGATATCTTTCTGACGGATTTCAAATATGTATCTCCGGCACTGGCGAAAAAGTATTCCGCCGCTGAGGATTATCCGGAATATGCCGCCGCATCGCTCGAAAAAATGCTTGCGATCACCGGAGACTGCGTATTTGGTGAGGACGGCATGATGAAGCGCGGGGTAATTGTGCGGCATCTCGTTCTCCCCGGACACAGGGATGATTCGATTGACGTTCTGCACAAAATTGCCGAAACCGTGGATGTGACGAAAATCAGACTTTCCCTCATGGCACAGTACACCCCGGAATTTCTGCCGGAGAAAACCGAAGAGGATCCGTATGCAAAAATCAGACGGAAAATCACGACCTACGAGTACAACAAAGTGGCAGAAGAAGCAAGGATTCTCGGATTCGACGGATATATGCAGGAACGGTCATCGGCTGTGAAGAACTTTACGCCCGATTTCTGAAAAACAGCCATACTCCAATCTGCGGGCTTATATGCCTGTATCTTAAAACAACAGAAAACACGCTGCACGGATGATCTGCCATCTGCACAGCGTGTTTTTATTGTGTTGATTCGTCTGCCTGCCTCAACAGCAGGCGTCTGTTTTATTCCGTGCGGAAGCAGTCCAGCACAGACGCGCCTTTTCTGACAAACGCGATGAACTCGTCAATCTGGGCGTGAATTTCATGTGTGCCGCCGGTATATTCCGTTCCGTCCTTGGCGAGAACCCATTCTCCCTCGGGGAGATACACGTTTCTTGCCGTTTTGCCCTGTTCCATAATGGGGGCAAACAGGATATCATCTCCGAACATATACTGATCGTTCAGTGTCCAGCATTTTTCGTCCTCGGGATAAGTGAAGAACATGGGGCGTATCACCGGCCAGCCCTTTTCGGAAGCTGTCTTCATCTGCTCACCGATGTACGGACGGAGATTTTCGCGGATTCTGAGAATCTTCTTGATGATTTCAAAATTCCGTTCGCCGAAGCTCCAGATTTCGTTCGGGTCGCCGCTGGGCTCAATGATGCCTTTGGGCTGATAGTGACGAACACGGTTGCCGTGAAGCCGCATGACGGGACAGAACAGCCCGAACTGGAACCAGCGGACTATCAGTTCACGGAAATAGTCGCTCTGCGTGTCACCGCCGTAGAATCCGCCGATATCCGTATTCCACCACGGAATGCCGCACATCGCCATATTCAGACCGGCATTGACCTGATGCTGCAGGCTCTCGAAAGTGGACGGAATATCTCCCGACCACACCAGAGCCGCGTATTTCTGGCTTCCCAGATAAGCGCCGCGGATCAGGGTTACGATATCGTCCTTGCCCATGGCTTTCTGTCCGTCGTATACCAGACGTGCATAATCGTAGGGATACATCAAGGCGGTCATTTCCCCTCTGCCGCGGCTGGTGATCAGATTATCAAAATGTTCCGGCCAGATTTCCGATTCCGATACATCGAACCAGAACGCATCCACGCCTTTATCCGCATAGTTTTCCTTCAGTTTACTCCACACAAATTCCCGGGTTGCCGGATTTGAAACGTCAATCTGTGCCTGCCAGCCGTAAAAATCGAACAGTCTGTCCGATCCGCGGGAAGTACGGATGAGCATATTGTTGTTCAGCATATGCCTGTAGTTTTCGCTCTTCTGATTGATGGTGGGCCACATGGAGACGAGGAGCTTGGTGCCGGTTTCGTGAATTTCGTCCGCCATAGCCTTCACATCCGGCCAGTATTGGGGATCGAATTTGTAGTCCCCCTGCTCCGTCCAGTGGAAATAGTCCACAATGATGGCAGACAGCGGAATGCCCAGTTCCCGGTATTTCCGGTAAACGGCTAGAAGTTCTTCCTGCGATTCGTAGCGCAGTCTGCACTGCCAGAATCCGGTTGCCCAGTCCGGCATTACCGGTGCATGTCCGGTCAGGTCCGCAAGCATTTCACAGGTTTCAGCCGGAGAACCGCCGATTACAACATAGTCGATTGCCTGACAGCAGTCACTGTGCCATCTGGTCTTGTTCTTGGCAAAGTCCACACGTCCGATGGAGGGCACATTCCAGAGAAAACCGTAGCCAAGAGAAGAGTAGACATAGGGAACGGTGCATTTTGCATTGATATGCTTCAGGTCGATAACAGTACCCTTGAGATCAAACTCGTTGTCCCAGCTGTGTCCCATACCGAAGAAGTGTTCGTTTTCGTGCGGCCAGAAGCTCACATCGGCTGTCCATGACTGATGACCCTTATTCACAAAACGACGGCTTCTTCCGCCGAATGTATGCTCCGGCTTTTCCGCGAGAATCACTTTATCGTTGTTCCTGAATGACACATTTCCGCCGCCGTCCACGGTAACGGTCAAAGTTCCGCAGCGCATGGAAACGAAATGCTGTTCTTCTGTGATTTCGGCTTCTGCGTTTTCGTCAAAGGCCGGCTTTTTAAACGCGCCGCGGCGTATTGTTCCGAGTTTTACGCAGGTTCCTTCTATGATTCTGTCGTAGAAGGCTTCTCCTGAATAAGCGGAGCATGTCCAT
>JAFQLN010000158.1 GCA_017414585.1 Clostridia bacterium
AAGTATAACATCGAGAATCTTGAGAATGCAACCTACTTCGCAGGAACGGCAGAAGAACAGGCGGATGCAAAAGCCCATGTCCGCGCTGCAGCTCTGAACGCTTACTGGGGTACCGCAAGCGGAACAGGCAGTCTTGATAAGCTGATTGCCGGCATCAAAGAAGCGATTAACGCCGGCGTCATCAAAATCAGCTTCCTCGGACGCAAAGGTTCAACCGATGATACCGCCATCTCCTACACATATGACAGTTCCAAGCCCGAAGACCGCGATGCACTTCTCGCTATGGCAGATGACATTACGGAAGGCGAAGCACTTATTGCATCGCAGGCCGCAATCTGGACATATGGCCGCACGGACGTGTATAAAATCTCCGGCTTCAGACCGTACACGGATTACTACAACGATCCGGGCGTCAAAGATGGTTTTTCCGCCATGGGCGAAGCACGCATGAATCTTGTCCTCGCATATCTGACCAGTGATTATCTGAAGGATAAGGTTGCTGCCGAAGCGCCGAAGGAAACCACTATTATTGACAAGAATCACTTCATCGGCAAAAAGAAGATGTTCCTTATTGTCGGAGACAAACTCGAGTCTTACACGGATTCCAACGGAAACACCAAGGACATCTACGAAACCGCACTGAACTTCACGCTTGCTGTTGAACCTACCGGCAAGGACGATCTGGTTGTTCACATCACCTACCCGAAGATGGATGGCACGATGGAAACCGTTTCCAGACGCCTTGCAGGCAAAAACTCCGACGGACGGGAATATGAAATGATCTCCCAGAATCCGGACGGCAGTTACACCATCTCAGGTCTGGAAATCGCCGAAGGCACCACGGTAGACTTTGAGCTCAGACTGGAAGGTCTGCAGTATCTGGAAGAAGGCGTTTACATCTTCCAGTCCACTCGCGGATATGACAACGGTCAGACACTCGTCGGTGTTGCAAGCGGTAAGAAGTCTGTAGATATTTCTACTACCTTCTCTCTGGACTTCACAGTGGATGAAAGTCAGAATGTCACCGTAGAACAGTACTGGCATTATGACCCTACTGATGAAGATTTCAGCCCTGAACCGGAACCGGAACCGGAACCGGAACCGGAACCGGAACCGGAGCCGGAACCCCAGCCCGAGCCGGAACCGGAACCGCAGCCCGAACCCGAACCCGAACCCGAACCGGAACCCCAGCCCGAACCCGATCCTGAACCGCAGCCTGAACCGGAACTTCCTCAGCCCGAACCGGAAATCCCCGCTCCCGCTGACGAAGTCGAAATCGTTGAGGAAATTCCGCTTGTTGTGGAAGAACTCCCCGAAGAAGAAATCCCGCTCGCAGCTGTTCCCCAGACCGGCGACAATTCCGCAGTTTGGTTCGCACTTTCCGCAATCCTCCTCTGCACCCTGTGCATGGTTTCCTGCTATGAAAAAAAGCGCAGAGCTGAATAAGCACAACTCAAAAATCTTTCTCTCACATTTATAAATAACGCTCCGTAAGAAAAACGGCGCGTATCCGATGAAATAAAAGTCCATGGTTTTGCTCCATGGCTTTTATTTTTTCACTTCACGCCACCATTCTCACCAAACAAAAAACTGCCGCTCACAGGGATTTCCGTAAAGCGGCAGTCTGTATTCTGTTCAGCAGAAAGAGCTGTTATCAGCCTTCCTGATCTTCGGTTACTTCTGCAAAGGAATCCATAACGTCGTCGAGGTAGCGGCTTGCGAGCTTACCCATCCGTGCGATGATGGTCGCGGAGCTTACGCCGTTGCGCCATACAGGTTCGCGGAGGACGTTCTGCGGATAGCTGTTGAGGTTGAGGGAGTAAACCCAGCCTGTGTCCAGATATGCGTTCTGGAAGATGGTCTGGAGACTGGTGACGGAGTCCTGGTCACGCGCATACTTGGTGGTGAGTGCGGTTTCGTAGTATGCGGGGATAACACGGTTGTGGCTGTCGGATGCCATTGCTTCGAGTACCGCACCGATTTCACCGGAGTTTTCAACGGTGGAAAGGATGCAGAAAATGGTGTAGCCGTCGTGCAGGTAGGAGTAGTAATCCGACTGTACTTCGTCGTACTTCGGGTAGGGGATAATACCGTAGTCGGATTCCATGTCACGCATGATTGCGGTTTCGGTTGCGTAGATCCAGTCGTTCATGAAGAGGAGCTGGTCCTTTGCGAATGCTTCGGGGAGGTATACGCCGTGGGTGAAGCCGTCGCCTTCAACGAGACGGATAACACCCTTCTGGTTGTAGGAAAAGTCGGTCAGGCGTTCTACAACGCTCACGAGCTTTTCCGTGTCGGTGTCGAGAGCGACAGTGCCGTCAGAATTGCGGCTGGTCATACGGATCTGGCAGGAAGACCAATAACCGTCCGTGGAGGAGGAAACCTGCAGACCGTAGCCGTAAACGTCACTTTCGTCAGCGACGCCGTTACCGTTCTTGTCTACATAGATGTCCTTGGTCAGCTCGATCATCTTGTCGAGTGTCCATTTGCCGTCGAATACGGTTTCGTAGATGTCTGCGGCGAGAAGGCCGTGCTGTTCGCAGAGGTTACGGTTGAAGAAGACTGCGAACATTTCCTGATACATGAACAGGGAGTGGGAACCGGTTACACCGAAAAGAGCGCCGCCGATTTCAGTGCTGTCGATCAGGTGCTGTGCCCAGTATTCCTTTTCGAGATTGAGGTTTTCGACATTATGGAGGTTGAGGAAATAACCTGTCGAGAACTGGTTGGAAGTGGAGTAGTTGGAGTTTGCAAGGATGTCGTACGCGGCGTCGTTTGCGTGTACGGAGGTTGCAACGAGGTTGAGCAGTTCACTGCCGTGCTGGTCAACACCGGCAGCGATGTTTTCGATCTTGCATTCGAGGCGTTCTTCCACGGTGATTTCACGCTGGAAAATCGCGTCGTTGACAACTTCGCCGTTCATTTCTTCGGCATGGATTTCCTTGAGGGTCTTGTCCATACCGCGGGACAGGTAGGTAACGGTGCGTCCGTTGAGCTTGAGGTCTGCGGGAAGATCGTCACGGACGGTCTTGAAAAGGGCATTGGGATCCTCGTCTTCGATTTCTTCGATCGGCGTTGTCTCGGGGGTAACAGTGTTGGTCTGGGGATTCTCGTCCTGATGTTCCACACAGCCGGCGAGCGGCAGAAGAAGTGAAAGCGCACAGAGAATCGCGGTCAGTTTCTGAACGGGTTTCATCTAAATCTCTCCTTTTCGATATTGTATCTCGGAATCCTGCTCTTGGACAGGAAAAAATATTGGGGTACTCATTTATTATAAAGGATAAAATCTTGTGGGGCAATGGCAAAATTACGGTTATTCAGCCAAAATCAGACCACGGATTTTTGTATGGTCTTTTGGGTTGGAACAGGCGGAGAAATTGTGGAATACAGACTGTTTTTCTTGTATATTGAAAATCTTAGTTATTGCAGCGGCGACAAGGGAAAAAAACGATCTGCACCAAGCCTTCCCCCTTGTGGGGAAGGTGTCACGAAGTGACGGATGAGGGTGAAAGCAGGCAATTTGGTATTCTAAACCTGTGTTGACTGGTATTCTATACCTATACTGACTGGTATTCTATACCTATACTGACGGGTGTTCTATACCTATAAAGAATTTTCAAATTCTACGGTTTCACCCTCATCCGTCAAAATTCCGCATTTTCAATGCGAAATTTCGCCACCTTCCCCACAAGGGGGAAGGCTTTGTCCTTGGCGTTTTTTCACCTGTCACCAGTACGTTAACTTCAAATTTAATTTCTAAAGCAAAGCTGCTGCCGCTGTCCTATTCTCCTTTCTCCGGTTGACAATCCCGCCCCGGACTGCTATAATAAAGGCAAATAAACTTCACCGATCGGAGTAACCCATGCAGAAAATTGCCAGTTTTACCGTTGACCACAACAAGCTCGAGCCGGGAATTTACGTATCCCGCCGCGACGGAGATATCACCACCTACGACCTGCGCACCCGTAAGCCGAACGCGGGAGACTATATGGACAACCGCACCATGCACTCCGTGGAGCATCTTTTCGCCACCTTTGTCCGTAATTCCGAGATCGCCGCAGACGTGATCTACTTCGGACCGATGGGATGTCAGACGGGCTTCTACCTTCTGACGCGGAATGTCCCGGACGAAAAAGTTCTCGCGGTGACGATGGAGGTTCTCAGAAAAATCATCGCCTACGACGGAGAAATGCCCGGGAACAGTGCTGTCGAGTGCGGCAACTACAAAAATCTCGACACCGCTGATGCAAAAATCGAATGCGCGCGGTATCTCGCCGTTCTCGAATCGAAAAAGAACGACTTCCGTTACGCGGAGTAATGCTTTGCCGAAACAAAACAAAAGCTGCTGTACAGACGTGAATCTTCACGCATATACAGCAGTTTTTTATTGCAGTTCAAAGCGATTATCCAAGCAATACGTCGCTGATGAGCATGACGCAGAATCCGACAAGCAGGGCATAGGTTGCACCCCGTTCGCCGCCGTGTGCATGGGTCTCGGGAATCATTTCGTCGCTGACAACGTACAGCATGGTGCCGCCGGCAAAGGCTAATGCAAACGGGAGAATTGCCGACGCGAGGCTGACTGCAAAGTATCCGATCAGCGTGCCTGCCACTTCGACCAGTCCGGTGATCATGGCACAGATGAACGTCCTCTTGGGCGTGACGCCTGCCGCCAGCATCGGCGCAATGATGACCATCCCTTCGGGGATAATCTGCTGGGCAATCCCGCCGGCGATCATCAGTGCCTGCGATACATTGCCGGAGCCGAAGCCCACACCCGCCGCAATCCCTTCGGGCAGGTTGTGGATGGCAATTGCCGTGACGAACAGAAGGACTTTGCTGAGGTTGGCGTTGTGATGCTGTTCGATATCCGCACCGACCATTCTGTGCAGATGCGGCACGAGCTTGTCTATGAGGTTCAGGCACAAAGCCCCGGCGAAAATCCCGGCAACCGTGATGACAATACCGAATTTTCCGCCGTATTCAAGGGACGGAATGACCAGTCCGAGCACAGCCGCCGCCAGCATGACGCCAGCCGCAAACGACAGGACGATGTCGGAAAATTTGTGCGACATTTTCCTGAACACAAACCCGATCACGGAGCCGATGACAGTCGCACCGCCTACGCCGACCGCGGTCAGAAGTACCATTTCCATAGAATCCTCCGCTGCATTTGTTTCACGGACAAAGCGCCCCGCCGCAGCAGACGGAGCGTCCGTTATGTATGCTCAGTAATCAGACAGATTCCTTGCCCATCATGACTTCGGAGATGATGTCGAGAACCTTGTCGTGGCATCCGCCGCATCCGGTGGAACAGTGGGTGACTTTCTTGACATCTTCAAACGCTTCGAGGACGTCGGTGAACTTTTCTTTCTTGTGCAGCGCTTCAACGATATCGAAGTAGCTGACTTTCTTGCATTTGCAGATCAGGGTATTTTCTTTCATAAAGGCAGAACCTCCGAAAAATCAGCTTGTCAGATCAAAGTACAAGGGACGGAGCCGCATAAACGCGCGTGCCGAGTTCCTGATTGAGCATATACAGACTCTTCGGGTCGGAGCCGAACAGTTCCATCTTGGCGATGAGATCGGTCGCGTTCTTTTCTTCTTCGCCCTGTTCCTTTACAAACCAGTCAAGGAACTGCATGGTGCGGAAATCTCTGGCTGCATACGCTTCCGCATAGATGTCGTTGATCAGGGAAGTGACATAGTTTTCGTGCTTCAGACTTGCCTTGAGCGCGTCCATGTCGGCTTCGATGACAACATCCGGCTTTGCAATGGCATCAAGCGTGATCTTCGCGTCATTGTTCTGGAGATACTGGTAGAACAGCATCGCGTGGTCGCGTTCTTCCTGTGCCTGTACCATATACCAGTTTGCGAAACCGTCAAGGCTTCGGTCTTCAAAGTAATTGGAGATTTCAAGGTACAGATACGCGGAATAGAATTCCTTGTTGATCTGCTGGTTTAAGAGTTCGTGAACTTTGGGGTTAAGCATGGATGAATCCTCCTTGAGAGTTGAAAATATAAGAGTTGTAAATCGAAAAAGTTAATAATTCTTATCAATCGCGCACAGCCTCTACGGCTTCGGCGGGCAGGGTTAGAGGCCCCTGACCGCTCGCAAACGATTTTCTCAGGTCTTGGTACGCACAGGATGTATGCGGATGGGATCAACTGAATTGGTGAGCACTGCACCCATATAAACTCCCTCCTGAAACCCATATCAGCTTCACATTCGGGAATGCTGTATCCGTGCGCCAGTATAAAGTTTTTTGCCAGGCTTTTTTTCAAAAAAGCCGCGTTCCTCTTTTTACTAGATTTACGCAATCGGCTCAAAATCAGCGGTGCCGTGCTTGCAGAGGGGGCAGATGTAGCCTTCCGGCAGCTCGTCGCCTTCGTAGACGTAGCCGCAGACTTTGCAGACATAGCCTTTCTTGCCTTCCGTTTCCGGCTTCGGCTTGACGTTGTTCTGGTAGTAGGTGTAGGTCATCGTCGGACGGTCGGAGAGGACGCGGGATTCGGTTACGGCACAGATGAACATACCGTGCGTGTCGAGGTCGATGTACTGTTCCACCTGCAAAGAGAGCAGTGCGTTGATGTAACGCGGGAGGAAAACGAGCCCGTTGTCCGAGCGGAGCGGTTCGCAGTCGGCAAATTTGTCCACATTTCTGCCGCTCTTGAAGCCGAACGCTTCAAATGCCGAGAACGGTGCATCTTCGGTCAGACAGCAGACATTCATCTTGCCGGTCTGCTTGATTACGTGGTGCGAGTAGTTTGCCTTGTTGATCGTGACAGCAACGCGGTTCGGGTTGTCCGTAACCTGCGTAACCGTGTTCACAATCAGACCGTTGTCCTTCTTTCCGTCGTTCGAGGTGACAACATACAGACCGTAGCCGATCGAGAACATCGCGGTCAGGTCGTTCTTGTTCGCGGTTGCATCCTGCTGCGCAAGATATTCGCGGGACAGCTCTTCCGCAAGCGCGTTCAGCTGCGCGGTGCTGTCTTCGTTCAGTGCGGAGAGAATCTTCACGCCGTTTTCGGTGTAGTTGATGTTCTTGCACTTTTCAAGCATATTCTTCATGATCTTCGCCGCCTGCGGTCCCCAGCTGCCGTTTTCAATGAAAGCAACAGTGCGCTTCTGGAAATTGCGTTCGACAAGGTGGGAAATAAAATCGCGCATCTGCGGGAAGATTTCCGCATTGTAGGTCGTGGTCGCAAGAACGAGCTTGGAGTAGCGGAATGCGTCCGCAACAGCTTCAGCCGTGTCACAGCGGGCAAGGTCGTGTACGATTACCTTCGGACAGCCGTTTGCCTTGAGCTTTTCGGCAAGCATCAGAACTGCCTTCTTCGTGTTGCCGTAAACGGAGGTGTACGCGAGAACAATGCCTTCTTCTTCCGGCTCGTAGCTCGACCATGTGTTGTACAAACTCAGGTAGTGACCGAGGTTTTCTTTCAGTACCGGACCGTGGAGAGGGCAGATTGCGGCGATGTCCAGTCCGGCAGCCTTCTTGAGAAGCGCCTGTACCTGTACACCGTACTTGCCGACGATGCCGATGAAGTAACGTCTGGATTCGTCATCCCACGGCTCTTCAACATCGAGTGCGCCGAACTTGCCGAAGCCGTCCGCGGAGAAGAGTACCTTGTCGGTGCTGTCGTAGGTCACAATGACTTCCGGCCAGTGCACCATGGGCGCGGTAACGAAAACGAGATTGTGCTTGCCCAGAGAAAGCGTGTCGCCTTCACCGACTGCCAGACGACGGTCTTCAAAGTCCGTGCCGAAGAAGTTCTTCATCATGCGGAAGGACTTGTCGTTCGATACGATCACAGTGTCCGGATAGGTCTTGGCAAAGTTGAGAATGTTCGCGGCGTGGTCGGGCTCCATGTGCTGCACAATGAGATAGTCCGGCTTGCGGCTGCCGAGCACGTTCTGGAGATTGTCGAGCCATTCGTGGGTGAAATTCTGATCTACCGTGTCCATGACGGCAATTTTGTCGTCAAGAATGACATAGGAGTTGTAGGAAATGCCGTTCGGCACCTTGTACTGACCTTCAAACAGGTCTACTTTGTGATCGTTGACGCCAATGTATTTGATATCGTTGGTGATGAACATATTGATTTTTACCTCAGTTTATTTATGTTGTTTTAAGATGATTATACCACGTTTTTCCTGCTTTTGCAAGTGTCAGCAGGCGGAAAGGCGGGATCAGCCGAGAATATTTCCGTCCGTGGAAATGGTAACGACATTCCACGGGATGAACTTGCCGCTTGCCATGAGCGCACGCTTGACGGCATTTTCGATACCGCCGCAGCAGGGGACTTCCATCCGCACAACCGTCACGCTTCTGATGTTGTTGTTTTTGATGATCGCGGTGAGCTTTTCCGTATAGTCGCCTTCGTCGAGCTTGGGGCATCCGATCAGGGTGATGCGGTTCTTGATGAAGTCGTTGTGGAAATTGCCGTACGCATACGCGGTGCAGTCGGCGGCGATGAGGAGATTGGCATTTTCAAAGTAGGGCGCATTCGCGGGGACGAGCTTGATCTGGCAGGGCCACTGCATCAGACGGCTGGGCTGTGCGGCGAATTTCGCACCGGCTGCCGGTGTCTGCGCGGTCGGCTCGCGGCGGATCGTCCTGGAATTGGTGCCGGGACATCCGCAGGGGAGTTTTCCGCCGTGATGGTCGTGATGCTTCTGTGCGTGCTTTTCGCGTTTTTTCTTTGCTTCGAGAACGGCTTTTTCATCGTAAGCGGGCGCTTCGCGCAGCTCAAAAGTGATCGCATCGGCAGGGCAGGCGGGGAGGCAGTCACCCAGCCCGTCACAGTAGTCTTCGCGGGTGAGCTTCGCTTTTCCGTTGACCATTTCAATAGCACCTTCGTGGCAGGCGGCAGCACAGGCACCGCAGCCGTTGCATTTGTCCTCATCTATTTTGATAATTTTTCTCAGCATTGTTTTTGCCTCCTTGCTTTTCTGGCTATAGTATAGTATAATGGAGACGGAAAGTATGTTGAAATTTCAATAGAATCGAATTTTTTTCTGAATATTTTTATGGGAACTTCGGAAATATCCTCCGGCGTCCCCGAAAGAGGTGCGGTTATGCGGGAACATCTGCCTGTTTTGAAAGCGTGCCCTCTGTTTTCCGGCATTGCAGAAGACGATCTGCTGCGGATGCTGGGGTGTCTGGGTGCGTCTATAGGCACGTTTGATAAAAAATACACGGTCATTGCGGAGGGCAATCCGGCGCGGTACATCGGCATTGTGCTGTCCGGGTCGGTGCAGATCGCACGGATCGACTACTACGGCAACCGCAGTATCCTGCTCGAATGCGGTGCGGGGGAAGTCTTCGGAGAAGCATTCGCGTGTGCGGAGGTGGAGGCGACTCCCGTGACGGTGACAGCAAACGAACCGTGCGTGATCATGCTGATCGACTGCGGGCACATTCTGCATACCTGCGAGAACCACTGCGGCTTCCACCAGCGGCTGATTTTTAATCTGATGAAGGATCTGGCGGAGAAGACGCTCGTTTTCCACCAGAAGCTCGAGATTGTCTCCAAACGGACGACGCGGGAAAAGCTGATGACGTATTTGATGCTGCAGGCGAAAAAAGCGAACGCCAGCCGGTTTGAAATTCCCTTTGACCGGCAGGAGCTGGCGGATTATCTTGAAGTGGACCGCAGCGGGCTGTCCGCGGAAATCAGCAAGCTCCGCCGCGAGGGGATTCTCGACAGCGATAAGAACTATTTTGAACTGCTGTGACGATATTCATGAAATGATAAAGGGCGTGTCGCATTTACGTTCAAAAATGTAATTTGCGACACGCCTTTTTATTATTTCATGAATATTATACTACTTTTTCTCCTTTAGCGAGGAGAAAAAGTAGCAAAAAGAGGAACTTTTTCAGAAGTCTTGGGTGTTTCGACCGTTGCGACGGTCGATGAGGGGCGTTGCCCCCTCAACCCCCACAAACTTTTGAAAAAGTTTGATCAAAACTTTTATGCGGACAAAGTTTGGCTTATAGCTTAGTCGTTTTTGTAGTGGAGGATTTCATTCAGGTAGGCTTCGATGTTTTCAATCGGCGTGCCGCCTACAATGCCGTTGCCGGACGCATACAGGAATCCGCCTTCGGGAGAGTCGAACGTGTCGCGCATCAGACGGACTTCGCGGCGTACATCCTCGGGCGTGCCGTTGATGAGCGTGTTCTGTACGTCCATGCCGACCCAGAACGCAATCTTGCCCTTCCATTCAGCCGCAACCTTGTCCCAGTCCATCGTGCCCTTCTGCAGCGGATGCAGGACATTCAGTCCGGCTTCGATCAGGTCGCCGATGATTTCCTGAATGTTGCCGCAGGTGTGCAGCCATGTATCCATGCCGTATTTGTGCGCCGTGCCCCAGACATCCACATAGTACGGCTTGATGAATTCGCGGAAAATCGCCGGCCCCATCATCAGTGCGTGCTGTGCACCGAGGTCGTCGCTGATCATGTAGCCGTCCGCCTTCACTTCTTCGCCGGCACGCTTGAGCAGCTTCATTTCCGTATCGGCAACCGCACGGTGCAGAGCATGAACTTCATCCGGGTATTCGTAGTAGTCCATCAGAAGATTTTCCATGCCGCGGAAATTCCAGATGCGTTCGTACATCAGCGACCAGTGGTGGAGCAGAACGTACTTGCCTTCGCTGTGCGCCTTTTCCGCCGCCTTCGCCTGTGCATCGAACAGTCCCGGTGCATCCGTGTCCGGCAGATTTTCAACCAGATCGGTCAGATACTTCCAGTCCGGCAGTGCGCATCTTGCATCGTGCCCTACCTTGCCCTCCTGCGTGATCTTCGGCAGACGCCAGTAAAAACCGTCGTCACGGTATCCGAATGACGGACACGGGAAGCCGACAACAACCACATCTTCTTCGTATTTGTCGAAACGGGACAGCTGATCCCCGTACTGCGCGCCAAGTCCTTCTCCCCACCATTTCGTGAATGCACGGGGCGGTCTGGGCGGATTTCCGAAATGAATCGCCGCTTTGACTTCTTCTCTGGTAAGCATAAAAATACCTCCTGTGTGTATTTTATCATTGTTTTTCTTTGATATATGTCAGAACATCTCCCGCAGAAAAACCCTGCCGGATCATGGCGGCAAGCATCTTCTGCCGCTCATTTCCCGATAGAGCCTGTGCATCGGGATATTTCTTTTCCATCTGATAAGCGAGCGCCTCCCCGTACTCTTCTTCCGCCAGAGACTGCGCCGCCTCTTTTGCCGCAGATGCATCGTACCCGTGCGCCGTGAGATATTCAATAATCCGCCGTTTTCCGTAATGCTTCGACCGCAGAAGCGCCTGCGCAATGCGCACACAAGCATCTTCCTCGCAAAGATACCCCTTTGCAGTCAGAAATGCCGCCGCGTGTTCAGCAGCCTGTGCGGAAAAACCCTTTTTCATAAGCCTGCTCCGGATTTCCCGCGCACTTTTGTCTCCGGCGGAAAGAATCCGTACCGCCTCATGTAAAGCCGCTGTCTTCTCCGCAGATGCGTGCAGAGCATCGTACAGCTCTTCATCCACAGCATCCCCGACCACGACAGTACGCCCGAGCGCCTTCCGCATCCGCTTCCATTCACCGATGGATAAAAGCAGACATTCTTCCCCGCTGCCCGTTTCACCGGCAATCACAATCGCCGCAGTCCCGTTTTCCGGTGTCTCAAGAATAGATTTTATCAGCATAATAAAAATCAGTAATTTTCAAAATAAATATCACGTATTTCTCCACCCCGCGCGCGAGCCAAACCCAACATCCCACAAGACTTCATATCCCGGATTCCTCCACGGCGTGGGCGAATGGGGTGAAGTTACGAAGTAACTTCTGTGGTCCCCATGAGCCGTATTTGCGATCATCTGATCCCTTGGAAGAAGTTCCTCCTGTCAGCCCAAAGCAAAACAGCTTATCTCTCCCCCCTCACCATCCTATCAGCCTCACATTCGGGGATGCTGTGCACGTGCGCCAGCCTAAAGTTCTTTGCGGAGCTTTCTTTCAAGAAAGCGACCGTCCCCCCCGTCTCCCCCCACATTCACCGCTTACTCCACATTCCCGCCGGAAACACGGACGAAATGGACGGAGGACGCCTGATGACCGGGGATCACATCCGGTTCGCAGGAGGTGACGATGATCTGGCGGTGTTCGCCGGCTTCGGGTGAACCGAGGACTTCGAGGATGTAGCGGCGGCGGTTTTCGTCCAGCTCGGAGAAAACATCGTCGAGAAGGATGACGGGGTATTCCCCGCCGATTCTGCCAGCGATTTCCGCTTCCGCCAGCTTGAGGGAGAGAACAATGCTCCTCTGCTGCCCCTGTGACGCAAATAAACGCGCCTCGACGCCGTTCAGCGTGAGAATCAGATCGTCCTTGTGCACACCCCAGAGCGTCACACCCGCCGCAGCTTCCCGCTCGACTTGTGAAACGAGCTTTTCGTATAAAACAGACTTGTCCGGGATCCCGGATTCCGTCAGCGGCTTCGGGATTCCGTCATACAGCGCGTGGGAGCGGTATTCGATGCCGGGACACTCCGCGCCGCCGGTCATTTCGCTGAAATAACGCGCAACCGCTTCGCGCAGATACGACGCATACTCGCTCCGGTAAGCCGCAATCCACGCACCGCATTCGGACAGACTTTCCGCGTAGACTTCCCATTCCTCCCGGGTAACACGCTCCCCGCTCTGCACACGCTTGATGAGCGCATTGCGTTCGGTCAGAATTTTCGTGTACCGACGGAGATAGGTGAGATATGCGCCCGACAGCTGCGAAATGGCAATGTCGAGGAAGGTGCGCCGTTCAAGCGGGCCTCCCGTGACAATGGACAGATTCGCCGGACAGAACAGAACCGCACGGAAACTGCCCATCATTTCTGCGGCGGACGACAGCGGTGCTCCGTTGCGCAGGAGCTTCTTCTTTCCGACCGCCGGCAGAATGGCTTCCAGCGTGGTGTCGCCGGTGTATCCGTCCCGCCGGAACTGCAGTACCGCTGACGCAAAATCGCATCCGAAGCGCACCAGTTCCCGCTCTTTCGCACTCCGGAACGACCGTCCGCGCGCAAAATAGTAGATCCCTTCCAGTATATTCGATTTTCCCTGCGCGTTCATCCCCCACAGCACGTTGATGCCGCCGGATAACGGCACGGTGCACGCGGGAATGTTCCGCCAGTCTCTGAATGTAATGCGGGATACGAGCATGGTTCTGTCCTTTATATGATGTGATGGATGCGGTGATTTTTGGGGGGCGTTTTCTTCATTATAGCGTATATTGCGGAATTTTTCAATCCCAAACTTGCTTTCAAATAATGAAAAGTGTTGTCAAAATATAAAAAGCGGCTGCCGCTTGGAAAGGGGATTCCGGGAATGCGGCAGCCTTGTTGTTTAGCTAAATTGTTAGTTGTTCTTTTCTCCTTTAGCGAGGAGAAAAGAACCAAAAGAGGAACTTTTTCAGATGTCCTGAGAGTTTCGACCGTTGCGACGGTCGATGAGGGGCGCTGCCCCTTCAAACCCCGCCAACTTTTGAAAAAGCTCGACCAAAACTTTTATACGAACAACGTTTGGCTGAAATCGGATTACTCGTTATCCTCACCGAGGTCGAGCAGGCGGATATCGAGTTCTTCGTTATCCTCATCGTCAAAGTCGATTTCCCCGTCCTCGCGTTCCATATCGGGCGCTTCGCCTTTTTCCTTGATCTTCTGCTCCAGTTCCGCCATCAGCACCGGATCATTATCAATCGCAATCCGCGCGTTGTCACGTCCCTGTGCGAGCCGGTTTCCTTCGTAGGAGAACCACGCGCCGCTCTTGTCGATGATCCCGAGTTCCGTTGCCATATCGACAATCTCGCTCGCCTTGGAAATACCCGTGCCGTAGAGAATATCGAATTCCGCGGTTTTGAACGGGGGTGCTACCTTATTCTTGACGACCTTGCACTTGACGCGGTTGCCCACAACGTCTGCACCGTCCTTGATGCTTTCTGATTTCCGGATTTCAATGCGCACGGATGCGTAGAACTTGAGCGCACGTCCGCCGGTGGTGGTTTCGGGATTGCCGTAGACGACGCCGACTTTTTCACGCAGCTGGTTGATGAAGATGACGATACAATTGGTTTTTGCGATGGTGCCGGAGAGCTTTCTGAGTGCCTGCGACATCAGTCTCGCCTGAAGCCCTACATGGGATGCGCCCATATCACCGTCGATTTCCTGCTGGGGAACGAGAGCGGCTACGGAGTCGATAACCACGATATCAATCGCGCCGGAGCGGACGAGTGCATCGCAGATTTCGAGCGCCTGTTCGCCGGAGTCCGGCTGGGACACGAGGAGGTCATCAATATTGACGCCGAGGTTTTTCGCGTACACAGGGTCGAGCGCGTGTTCGGCGTCAATGAACGCAGCTTCCCCGCCCGCCTTCTGTACTTCCGCGATGGCATGGAGGGTGAGCGTGGTTTTACCGGAGGATTCGGGGCCGTACACTTCGATGATTCTGCCCTTGGGGATGCCGCCGATGCCGAGTGCCATATCGAGGGAGATGGAGCCTGTGGACACGGCAGACACGTTCATTTTGGGATTTTCGCCCATTTTGATGATTGTGCCTTTACCGAAGCTCTTTTCGATCTGGCTGATCGCGGTCTCCAGTGCTTTTTTTCTTTCTTCGGGTGTTTTATCGGTGAGATCCGTGGTTGCTTTTTTCGTCGTAGCCTTTGCTGCCATACTGTAGTATTCCTTTCAGGTTAGAACAAATTTTCTGCCTTTATTATAGTACAAACCGTCGGGAATATCAAGAGAAACACAAAAAGTTCACAAAGTGTTCTTTTCGGGAAGGGGGATGAAGAAGGTGTTTATGGTTTATGGCACACTCATTTGCCACTGCAGGAATATAGTTCTTCCTTTTTTCCTTTAGCGAGGAAAAAAGGAAGCGAAAAAAGGAACTTTTTCGAACGCCTGGGTGTTTCGACCGTTGCGACGGTCGATGAGGGACTCCGTCCCCTCAACCCCTGCCAACTTTTGAAAAAGTTGGATCAAAACTTTTATACTGCGGCGTGCAGCTGAAATTTTAACTGTGAACAGGATTTCCCATTGCCAA
>JAFQLN010000159.1 GCA_017414585.1 Clostridia bacterium
CATCTGCTGCGGTTGGTGTATCCGCCGCCGTCGGGATCGTGCCAGTCCAGTTCCTGCGAATAATACAGACCGAATTTCAGTCCGTATTTGTAGCAGGCTTCCGCCAGTTCACCGATGATATCACGTCCGAACGGGGTGGCATCTACCACATTGAACGGATCGGCTTCGGATTTGAACAGCGCAAAACCGTCGTGATGCTTGGATGTGATGACAAAATACTGCATACCGCAGTCCTTGGCGAGAGAAATCCACTCATCCGCATTGAAGTAAACCGGATTGAAGGATTTTGCGAGGGCGGAGTATTCCTTGGTCGGAATTGCGAAATACGACTGTGCCCATTCCGCATAGGACGGGGTTCTTCTGCCGCGGTATTCACCGGCAAGAAGGGAATACAGTCCGAAGTGAACCATCATCCCGTATTTTGCCTGTTTGAACCAAGTTCTGTTGTCCATATCTGTACCTCCGTGGTAACTTTTTACCATCATATCACAAATTGCCAGGTGCGTCAAGAAAATATCAAAAATTCGTCACGATGTTATGCCTCCGCACAGACCAATGTTATTCCGACACGGTGGCAGAACAGAGAAATGCGGCATATCCTTTCAGTGGGGAGTGCCGTTTTTCATTTGCCGAAAACGGTGCGCCTACTTATAGAAAAAAAGGTGAACGATTATGCCGGACAGCCGAAAAATCGGACTTATCGGCGGAGATAAAAGACAGCTTGTGACCGCGGCCTGTCTCTCAGCCGATTTTGAATGTGCCATCTGGGGTTTTGCAGGGGTATACGGAACGCCGGATGAACGATACCTGAAGGACAGCGTGCGGTGTACGGACTGGGAATCCGCTGTGAAGTGCTCCGAAGCGGTCGTCCTGCCTTTGCCGGTGACGCGCGATACGGGAGCTGCCGATGCACTGACGCTCAATGCGCCGCTGGCATACCCGGGAGAAGGCGGTGTTGTACATTTAACCGACGTCTGCGACAGACTGCAGCGCGGTTCGTTTCTGCTCGGCGGCATGATTCCTCCGGTGCTGAAACGCTATGCGGCGGAGCGCGGGATTACAGTCTGCGATTACTACGATTCCGAACAGCTCCAGATCAAGAATGCCGTTCCGACTGCGGAGGGAGCGATTGCCGCCTGCATGGAAGTGATGCCGGTCACAATAGCCGGAATGCGTGCGGCAGTGTTCGGATACGGACGGGTCGGCAGAACGCTGGCACAAAAGCTGCTCGCACTCGGCGCGGATGTATTTGCCGTGGCACGGAGCGAAAAAGATCTTGCATGGGCACAGTGCGACGGATGTATTGCCGTACCGCTTGGCGAGTACAGGGAACTGCCCGTGCGGTGCGAAGCCGTGTTCAATACTGTTCCGCACTGCATTTTCGACCGGAATATGCTTTCCGCGCTGGAAAAGGAGACGGTGATTTTTGAGCTTTCCTCCTCCAATGCCGGAACGGATATAACTGCTGCGGCGGAATGCGGGATCCGCGTGGTTCCTCTGCCGTCTCTGCCGGGAAAAACAGCTCCGGTTACGGCGGGCGAGATTATCTGTACAGTGATCCGGGATGCTTTGCGGACAAAAATGAGAAAGGAGTGAGGAAGGATGAAACCGAAACTGGGCTTTGCGCTCTGCGGCTCTTTCTGTACGCATTCCAAAGCACTTGCGGTGATGCGTGAACTGGCGGCGGACTACGAACTGATTCCGATTCTTTCGGAAAATGCGGCATCCACGGATACACGGTTCGGTACAGCCGTGATGCTGAAGGAAACGGTCAGCGGCATTTCGGGACGCAAGCCCGTTATGAGTATTACGGAAGCGGAAAAATTTGCCGCCAGCCCGCTTGACTACCTGATTATCTGTCCGTGTACGGGAAACACGGCTGCGAAAATGGCGAACGGTGTGACGGATACCGCTGTGACCATGGCAGCCAAAGCGCATCTGCGCACGGACCGCCCGCTTCTGCTTGCACTGGCGTCAAACGATGCGATGTCGGCGAATTTCTGTACAATCGGAACCTTGCTCGGGCGCAAGCAGATTTATTTTGTGCCGATGCAGCAGGATGATGTGGTGTCGAAACCGCATTCGCTGGTGGCGGATATCAGCCGTGTTCCGCTTGCACTGGAATCCATGCGGGAAGGAAAACAGCTCCGTCCGCTGTTTCTGTGAAGGGAAATTTCCGAAACAGCTTGCGCTTCCCGCCGAAATGTGTTAAAATAGTACAATAACTGAAATGCCGTCGGGTGTTCGGCAGTGCTGTGATTGAAATAATCTCTCGTCGAAAACAGCTTTTTACGGAGAGAGGAAAGGATTTCTATGAATGGAAGTAAAAAAATTCTGACAGACCGTGTGCTGTTCTGTCTGTTCAGTCTTATCCTGTTCATAGCTTTTGCTGTTCTATGTGCCATTCTGAAGACGGATGCAAGTTACCCGGCACAGATCGGTGCACATTCTTCCCTCGAAGCGGAACTGCCCGATGAAACAGCTCCATCTGTTACACAGCCGTCGGATGCTTATGAGCGCATACAGATCCATTTCCTTGGAACCTGCACACCGGCGTCCATGCTCGGAAGCAGTACCTTCGGGACATTCAATCAGGCATATGCGGCAAACGGAGCGGACTATTTTTTCCGCAGACTGTCGGAGCGCTTTCTGGCAGATGACTGGACGGTTGCCGGATGCGATGCGGTTTTCACGGACCGGCAGGATCTGACGCTGGTGCAGAAGACGCCGCCGGAATGGTATAAAGCTCCGGCGAAAACAGCGGATGTCTTTGCGTCGGGGGGCATTGATGCGCTGTCGATTGCCTGTCTGCGGGCGTTGGATTACGGCATGGACGGTTATGCCGATACGAAAAACGCACTCGAACAGGCGTCTTTGCAGTGGGGCGACAGCGGAAAAGCGATGACGATGGCTTTCCCGGGCGGCATTACCGCTGCTGTGGCGTGCTCGTCCTATACATCCGATCATCTTCCCGGTCTGATATCGTGGGTCGGGGAAGCGGCGGCACAGTATGACTTTGTTGCTTTGTACATGACGGACACGGACGATTCCCATACCGTATCCGAGGAAAAGAAAACGGCGTTTCGTTCTCTCATCGACGCAGGGGCTGATCTGGTCGTCGGAACGAACGGAAAGAAACTGCAGCCCGCAGAAAACTATAACGGCGGATTCATCGCCTATTCGCTCGGAAGCATTCTTGACGGTTCTTCCAAGTATCCGGAAAAATACACTGCGCTGCTGCAGGTTGAACTCAGGGCGGATTTCGGAGAGATCCGGGAAGTGATTTATCATCTGCTGCCCTGCATCACTTATCAGGATGAACACGCATGGGAACCGCGTCTGATTGAGGAGGAAAGCGAGAGGGAAGCGGCTCTGGGTTTTCTGCACGGAGAACGCGAGACGCCGGATCCGCAGAAATCATAACGAATATTTTACAGAAAAAGCCGGAGCGGAACGAAATCCGTTTTCGGCTTTTGTGCTGAATTTTCTTTTGTCAGAAAGGATATATGAAGCGGCAGATTCGTTCTCCCGTTTCCAATACAGCGGTTCCGTCCGGAAGAAAGCCGCAGGAGAGTGCGGTTTTTGCGGAAGCAAGGTTGTTTTCGGCAGTACATACGACGGGGGCGGTGATCCCGTGCTCTTTGCATAGGGCAGCGGCATGAAGAAGCATGGCTGATGCGATTCCGCGGCGGCGCATGGAAGGACGGACATGGTAGCCGATATGTCCGGCATGGGTCCGGAGCAGAGGCGCGTCCGAGAGACGGACATTGAGCAGACCGCAGAGCGCAGTTTCATGGTAAGCGAGAAAGACAAGGGTGGGAAAATAACCGTATTTTTCCGCTCGCGGCGGTTCCATGCCGTGCAGCCGTTCAAGCCATTCTTCAATTGTTCTGAAATTCCCGAGTCCGGCACTGCCGTCGAAGGCATTGTCGGTGCGGATAATCTCGCGTCGGTACCGGAGCAGATCGTTTTTTGCACAAAGCGAAGGGGAACGATAAAGCAATTCCATAAGAATCCTCCCGTGTAAGTGCAGGGACTGGTTTATCTGATTATAACATACTTTTATGAAAAAAGCAAACCGGCGAATAATGCGGCGCTTTCTGTGTCATACTGTATCCGGAAGAACTTCCTGCTGAGCCGGCGGAAGCTGTGCAGGACGCTCTTCCGGAATTTTCAAAGGACGGTATATACTAATGGAAGAAATCAAGAAGCCCAATCATTCGATCGCCTGCACCGTATCCCAGTGTGCAAACCATGCGCATACCTGCGACTATTGCGCGCTTGAACGTGTTGTAATCGGTACGCATGAAAAGAATCCCACCGTCAACCAGTGCGTAGACTGCGAATCCTTCGTTCTCGGCACGAGCACGAACGGCTGCAAGAACGGCAACTGCACAACGGAAAAATAAGTTTTGCAGAACAGAAGAACCGCTTCGGATGAGGCGGTTTTTTTCTGCCGTGTGCAGTCTTGCGGCATGAAAAAACGCCGCTCGCAGTTTACGAAAAATTAACAATTATTTAAAAAACAGGAAAAACATATTCTGGCGTGATTTGATATACTGAGTCGAATCAAAATATAATTTGTATAATCGGGGTTGAGTGGCTTTGTGAGAGAAGAGCCGCCGCGATGTGTGCCCCGAACAAGCAAATGTAAAGAAAGGCATGGTTTTCAAAATGACATTTGTTTTTTCTGTAATAGCTCTCCTCGGCGGACTTGCCATGTTCCTCTACGGCATGGAAGTCATGAGCGAAGGTCTGAAGAACGCATCCGGTTCGACACTGAAGAAGGTGCTCGAAAAGGTTACGTCCAATGTTGTTATGGGTGTGCTCATGGGCACGATTGTTACCGCAATTGTGCAGTCCTCCACGGCAACCATCGTCATCACCGTCGGTCTGATTACAGCCGGCATCCTGAATCTGAAGCAGGCAGTTTCCATTGTGCTCGGCGCGAACATCGGTACGACTGTTACCGCGCAGATCATCCGTCTGATGGACATCGAATCCTCCGGCGGTTCATTCCTCAATTTCTTCAAGCCCTCCACCCTTGCACCGATTGCGCTGATTGTCGGCATCATCTTCATCATGTTTGTCAAGACGAAGAATTCCAAGGCGCTCGGTGAAATCTTTGCCGGTTTCGGCGTGCTGTTCTTCGGTATCATGAACATGACCGACGCCGTATCTCCGCTGACCGAATCCGATCTGTTTGCTGACATCATCGCCAAGTTTGCGGATATGCCCGTGCTCGGTATTCTCACCGGTTTTGTAACCACCATCATTGCACAGTCCTCCTCCGCTATGGTCGGTGTGCTGCAGGCTCTCTCGAAGACCGGCGTCATGACTTTCGATGTAGTCTATCCGATTATCATGGGTATCAACATCGGTAC
>JAFQLN010000160.1 GCA_017414585.1 Clostridia bacterium
GCGGACTTCGCGATGCTCTCCTTTACTACCGAATCTCCCGACGAATGTGAGAAAGTATTTACCTCCTTCGTGCGCGGAGAAAAAATAAAGAAGCGCACGACCGGACTGTATACCTGATGCCACGCGCGACTTAAGGGCGCTGCCCTTAAGAATCCTGCGAGCTTTTGAAAAAGCTCGATCAAAACTTTTCTACTTGCGACAGCCCCTTTTCCAAAGGCGGCAGGGTCTCGGGACAGCGTCCTGCGTGGGGTTCGGTGTAAAACCCCGGGAATTGGCATCATCCCCCCCGAGAAACAGCACTCATCTTGTCCTGTAAGTCAGAATACCGCTGGAATCGTTGCTTTCGATGACACGGCCGATGCCGACGGAGACGCTGTCAATGGGGGATTTTGCGACAACGGTGCGGATACCGGTAACGCGGGAGATGAGAAGATCGAGACCTGCGAGGAGAGCACCGCCGCCTGCGAGCATGATACCGGTATCGTAGATGTCGGCGGCAAGTTCCGGGGGCGTGTTTTCGAGCGTACTGCGGATGCTTTCGACAATGTGCTGGATCTCATCCATCATAGCTTCGCGGATTTCGGGGGAAGAAACCGTCACAACTGCCGGAAGGCCGGAGAGAAGATTGCGTCCCTGGATCTGCATCGAACCGCGGTCTGCTGCCGGATGAGCGCTGCCGATGCGCTTTTTCAGAAGCTCGGCCGTTGTCTCACCGATGAGAATATTGTACTTGCGCTTCATGTATGCCACAATGGCGTCATCCAGTTCGTCTCCGGCAACACGTTCGGATGTCGACTGAACAATGCCGCCGAGCGAGAGAACAGCAACTTCGGTCGTACCGCCGCCGATATCGACGATCATTGATCCGCGCGCATCTTCAACACGGAGGCCGCTTCCGAATGCAGCCGCAATGGGTTCTTCGATGAGAGCAACCGACTGTGCACCGGCTTCGAGCGTTACATCCTCAACCGCGCGCTTTTCAACTTCGGTAACGCCGTACGGGATGCAGATGATAACCTTCGGACGGCTGAAAATGGTATTGCCCGATACTTTTTTGAAGTAGTGGTGGAGCATGGACGCCGTGACGTCGAACTCTGCAATAACACCGTCTTTCAACGGACGCATTGCGAGAATCGAGCCGGGTGTCTTGCCGAGCATCAGCTTTGCTTCACGGCCGACCGCAACAACTTTTCGTGTTTTTGCTTCAACGGCAACAACCGACGGCTCACGTAGTACGATACCCCGACCCTTGACATATATCAGGGTGTTGGCTGTGCCGAGATCTATTCCTATACTTTTCATTTATATTATCTCCAGAATTTGGGTGATTTATGTTTTCGAAATTTTGTTTTGCGTGAGCTTTTCTTTTCCTTTACGAAGTAAAGCGTTTATCGAGGAACGCATTTACAATTAAATGCAGAAACAAAAGCGGAACTCTCTGGAAGTCTTGGGTGTTTCGAGTGACTCAACTTGTTGAGTGGGCGAGATCCCTGCTCAACTGTCGGAAGTTCCGCATAGCGGAATTCCGATTGGAAAAGTTGGATCAAAACTTTCATGGCACGCTTCGCGTGATAGTGAGGACTAAGTTTTGATTAGGATTTAAGTCAGCTTATCAAGTTCCGTGGTGAGCCTGCAGATCGGGAGTCCGACGACATTGTAATAATCGCCCTCGATGCGCGACACGAAAACGCACGCGCCTTCCTGTATGCCGTAAGCACCGGCTTTGTCATAGGGTTTTGCCTCTCTGACGTAGTCTTCGATCTCACTGTCAGTCAGCTCGCGGAATGTTACATCCGTCGTTTCCCCGAATGTGCGGTTCATGCCTGTGCCGCAGTCCCGGATCATGACGCCGCTGACAACACGATGCGTCCTGCCGGAGAGAGAACGAAGCATTCGGCAGGCATCATCGAAATTGCGCGGTTTCCCGAGCGGTGCGTCATTTTCGATCGAATACACGACCGTGTCTGCGGAGACGATTACCGATTCCGCAAGCTCTTCCGCCGTGCGTTCCCTTTTGAGGGATTCATACGCTGCGTCATTTTTCAGCTTTGCGATGCCGCAGACGTATTTTTCAGGATTCCCTGCCGAAAACGAAACGGAACTCTCGTCCGCATCCGCGATGTATACCTCAGGTTCAATCCCTGCGAGTCCCATGATTTCAAGACGACGGGGGGATTTTGAGGCAAGTATGATTTTTTTGTTGAATTTCATGTTCTCAGTCCTTTGCGATGACTCTTCCGAGCACGAGGGAGAGCACGATGAAAATGATTGTCGATATTGTAATCTTGATGTTGATTCCGAAAGTGAACCGCAGTATGTTCAGATCTATCGAGATCGGGGACTCCGTTCCGAAATCAAGTCCGTATGAGAGGAATGAAAGATACGGTACGGATGCTGTCATTTCAGCGACCATTTCGCCGATCACAACCCCGACACATACGAGAAAAAATGTAAGCCAGAATGATTTGCGCATTGCCTGTTCTCCTGTGATTTTTTAGCTTTCAGCGGCCGCTGTGTCCGAACCCGCCGTCGCCGCGTTCTGTCTGAGAGAGCGAATCGGTTTCGGTGAAGTGCGCGGTGAGGATCGGGATGACCATGAGCTGAGCAATTCTCTCGCCCGGGGTGATGGTATAGTCCGTACCGGACGTGTTCACGAGAGCCGCTTTGATCTCGCCCCGGTAGTCCATGTCGACAACTCCGACGCCGTTTGAGAGGGAGATGCCGTGCTTGGAGGCAAGTCCGCTGCGCGGGAAAATCAGAAGTGCGACGGGGGAATCTGATACAGGCTCGGCAGCAAGACCGGTGGGGATGAGCAAACGCTCGCCGGCTTTGATGACGGTTGGGGAGTCGATCGCCGCGCAGAGATCGCACGCAGCAGCACCGGCAGACTGATACTCCGGTATTTTCGCAAGCGGGGAGAGCCGTGTGAGTTTTATTTCAATTGAATGTTTCATAAGCAAATTTTTCAGTAAGATTTGAATGTCGGATGTCATGTTCCGGTACGGAGAATCCGATCAAATTTTCATTTCGTTTTCAGATCCTGCGAACATTGGTGTCAAGCGGCGCGCGTCTGCTGAACTTGTCCAGTACAGCTTTTGCTGTGTCCGCATCTTCGGTGGTGAAGATGAACCAGTATTGCTCCGCACCCTTCACCTGCTCCATGCAGTCTCCGGCATAGTTTACCGCCGCGTTGTATACCACATTGGTGCAGTCGTTCTGCCCGAAAACGGGGAAGCGCTCACCCAGGCGGTCAGTCAAATATCCGCGGCATTCGTGCGGCTTTGCTTCTCTTCCGCTGCATATCCGTCCTCCGATGTTTCCTCTGGCGCATTTTCCGCCGCTGATTACACAGCGTGCAAGCGTCATGAGGGGCAGACGTCCGTATACGATCGCACCTCCGCCCATCGCTTTGTAGGCACCTCCGCTCATTTCCGGAGAGAGCATGATCGAGGCACAGCCGAGGGAACGGTAGTATTCTGCGGCAGACGAGTTCGTGATGTTGGCACGGTATGAAATGTCCGGTGTGAATCCGTGAGTACGCACAAGGGAGATCTGTCCGATGGTATGGCAGAGCACACGGCGGATTCCGATCTTTCCGAGAGACGAGAGGATTGCTTCAACAGCGCCGTCGTCGGGGTCCAGTACGGGCAGAATGGCACACAGCTTGTCTGCCTCTATTTTGGATGCCGCCTTGGAAATACTTTCGTGCGGTACATAAATCCTGTCAAATTCCGCGGAAAGTGCGGGGAGCGCATCGCTGTCAATCAGCGGTGATTCGCACAGCATGGCGCATTTTTCCGCAGATGAGGCAGGATGCGGGGGCTTGTACGCATCGGGAGTCGGATCTGCTTTTTTCTGCTGCGGATGATTTTTGTTTGCAGATTGTGCTTCCGCCGCTTCGTTCAGTTTTTCAACGGTTCTGCGCCGCAGCTCGTTCAGCGATGAAGCGGGAAGCCAC
>JAFQLN010000161.1 GCA_017414585.1 Clostridia bacterium
TATCCAAACTGTTTATTCGTTCTTTTTCTCCTTTAGCGAGGAGAAAAAGAACCAAAAAGAGGAACTTTTTCGGAAGTCTTGGGCATTTCGACCTCTGCGGAGGTCGATGAGGGGCTCGGCCCCGTCAAACCCCGCAAACTTTTGAAAAAGTTTGATCAAAACTTTTATACTTGCGACAGCCCTCAGCCAAAAACGTATTTATTTATCTTACCACTCGTACTCGAAATCAATATTCTTCGCTACGGAGTTGTCCACCACGCAGATGAACGTCTTGCCGCTGTTGAGAATCAGTTCATCGCCGTTGCGGTATTCAATGTGCATCGTGGAGGTCTTGCCTTCGCGGGACCAGTTCACGACTTTGCGCTTGCCGTTGGTGATGTAGTAGCCCTGACCGCTGCCGACCGTACCGACTGCGAGACGTCCCGCTTCGTCGCCCGGAATCAGGGAGATGTCCGTGAAGAGAATCAGGACATTCTTGACGGAGAGCTGTTCGCCGGTCGTACCGTCTACATGAGCCATGCCGTTGTACTGGTAGCGGAGGTATTCGCCGGTCTCTTCATTATAGACAAAGTCAACGGTCTGAATTGCCGTGGACTTCATATGGACATGGGACGCGGGGGAGCCTGCGATTTTGTTGTCCGTGTTTTCATCATAGAAATTGAACAGCGGCACCTGATTTTCGTCCAGCTCTGTGCGGTACTTCTTGTAGTTGATGCCGTTGACGATTTCTTCGCCGCTTGTCATCAGACTGTGTTCGTAGCCCATGTTCACACGGCGCCATTCATCGCGCCAGAAAGTGGTGGGCAGATACATATTAACGCCGTCGAGATTGTTGATGCCGCGGGTCAGAATCTTGTCGTATGCCTGACCGCTGCCGCCTGCGTGGACGTAGATGGCGTCATGATTGTGCAGAAAATCTACAAAATAGTCTCTCGAGGAACGGATGGAACCGACTGTCGGCAGATTTTCATAGTCCGATACAAGCATCATGATGCGTGTGATGCCGCCTTCCGCCGCACATTCGTAGTAAATGTCGCCTTCGCAGATGCCGTGCTGGGGAAGACTGTTCTTGATGTTGTTGATCATGATCGCAACGGGACGCTGATCGCGTTCTTCCTCCGTTGTCGTTACGCCGTTGAGGTAGTTGTAAATACGCGCGGGTTCTTCCGGTTTCGCTTCTTCTTCCTGCTTGGCTTCTTCTTCTGCCTTTGCCTGTTCAGCAGCTTCCTGCTTTGCCGCTTCTGCCGCTTCCAGTTCTTCCTTGGTGTCCTTTTCATCGGAGTAGCCGGTGATTACGGAGTCGGGTGTTTCCAGAAGTTCTTCGGAAGAGGGAAGGGTGATTTCCGTTTCTTCTTCCGGTTCGGCAGTTTCCGGTTCGGGTTCGGTTTCGTCTTCAGGTTCTTCTTCTTCAGCCTGTTCTTCTTCGCTTTCTTTTTCCGGTTCTGTTTCCTGTACTGCCGGAGCTTCATCGCTTTCGGTCGGCTTTTCTTCATCCTTGCCGCACGCTGCCGCAGAAACGAGCATCAGCACGGACAGGAGAAACGCGAGCGTTCTTTTCATGCTTGTTTTCATATTGTCATCCATCTTACTTATTTTATGTAATATTTTGCCGGATTATGACGGCGTTTTCTATTGTACAGAATACAGGGAAGTTTGTCAAGCGAATCGGGGAAATATTTACATTATCCGCCGTAATTTGCCGCTTTGCTGAAAAGTTCGGTCAGTGCCGCAATGTTTTCTTCCATATATACCGTATCCTTCGGCGTGTGGATTCTGTCCATGTACAGACCGATGACGGGCGCTTTTTTGAGAGCCGCGATTGCCGCTGTCTTCGTGAATGCCGCCTGATCGGACGGGTAGAAGGTCGTTTTCGACGAGGTCAGCACCGGTGTTCTGCCGTGTGCGGCGCAGATTTCTTCCGCGTGCTCTTTCACATACCGGTAAACGCCGCTGTCTTCCCCTGCTTTCGTGAACGACAGAAGCAGATTCTCTCCGTCCGAAACGCAGTCGAAATTCACGAGCATGGTCGATTTCTTTACTTCCGGATGCGCCTTCGCAAACGCCGCCGAGCCGAGCAGTCCGACTTCTTCATTGTCGAACAATACAAACGCGCAGTCGTCCCTGTCCCGAAGCAGATCGGCAAGGGTCAGCACGGCAATCACGCCGGACGTGTTGTCGTTGACCGTGTGCGGATTCGCCGGGCCTGCCATGATCAGCCACAGTTCAGCAGCCGCGGGAAGAATCAGCGCAAGCTCCGTCAGAAGCAGTCCGGCAAGGTCGGGCAGGGAAGAGGACAGGTGTGCGGTCAGCGCCGAAAGCAGAAACGGCGGCGCGAGGATCACGGCGGTGAGGACAAGCTGATAGAGAAGATAAACGAGGAAATTTTTCGGCGTGATGAAATTCGGCACGGGCATTCGTGCGCAGGTGTCGTAGTGCGCCGTGAAGACGATTTTTGCCGTGTCGGGTGAGCCGAGGACGATATTGCGGGATTTCACGAGCGATCCCGATTCCTCGACGGTCAGTCTGTCGCCGAAGTGCCCGCGGAGCATGGAGATGAAGGCTTCTTTCTGTGCCTTCGATTTGCGGATTTCGTATGATGGGAGAATGATTTCTTTCCAGTTCATGAAAATTGCCTTTCGGATAAAAAATACCGCACAGAAAAACTCTGTACGGTATCATTATAAAGGAACTATTTGGATATGTCAAGCAAAAGTCAATCGCTGGTATGTTCGTCTGTCTGTTTGTTCAGCCGTTTTTCTTTGATCCGATTGATCTGACGGGTACAGAATGAGAAAACGCCGAGATATTTCAGACAGCAGAGGAAAACAAGGATAAACAGAAGCCATCCAAACCATGAAATAAGAAATGTGAGAAACATATAAGGCAGCATAAATTGTTCATCTCCTTTAATCAATGAAAACCGTCGTGCGGCGGACAGGCGTCTCATGCATCCGTGCGATCGGGATGTGTACTGATTATATTTTAACACGAAAAGAATATTGGGTCAATATGCTGTTTATTTATAAAAAATAATTTCGCTGATTGACATAAAATAGCACAATTAAATATATGCAGAATCACGAAATGAACAATTGTATGCAAACAAAAACCGCACGGCAGATCAGTTCCGCCGCACGGTTTGGGGTTATACAGGTGTGATCAGAAAAGCGGTCACGAGAACAAGCACAAAGAGAAGAACGCAAACTCCGCAGAACAGTGCGCACAGATTGCGCTTTTTCGCGTCGCCCTGCTTCTGGAACTTTACCATTCCTCCGATCGTCCACGGGAGAAAGAACGCCGCAAGGAGCGCAAGATACTGAAGAACGGTCAGCATCGCTTACAGTTCGCAGTTGCCCACGGTGCGCGGGAACGGGATGACGTCGCGGATGTTCGATACGCCGGTGAGGTACATGACGCATCTTTCAAAGCCCAGACCGAAGCCTGCATGACGTGCGGAACCGTACTTTCTGAGATCGAGGTAGAAGTCGTAGCTTTCCTTTTCCAGTCCCAGTTCGTCCATACGCTTTTCGAGAAGCTCCAGCGAATCCTCTCTCTGCGAACCGCCGATGATTTCGCCGATGCCGGGAACGAGGCAGTCCATAGCCGCAACGGTCTTGCCGTCTTCGTTCAGCTTCATGTAGAACGCCTTGATTTCCTTCGGATAGTCGGTGACGAAAACGGGACGCTTGAACACTTCTTCGGTGAGATAGCGTTCGTGTTCGGTCTGCAGGTCGCAGCCCCAGTAAACCTTGTAATCGAAGTTGTCGTTGTTCTTTTCAAGGATTTCGACAGCTTCCGTGTAGGTGACATGACCGAAATCGGACGATGCAACATGGTTGAGTCTGTCAAGAAGTCCCTTGTCAACGAACTGGTTGAAGAATGCCATTTCTTCCGGCGCTTCTTCCATGACATAGTTAATGATATACTTGAGCATATCTTCCGCGAGCTTCATGTCATCCGCGAGATCGGCAAATGCGATTTCCGGCTCAATCATCCAGAATTCAGCCGCGTGACGGGTGGTGTTGGAGTTTTCCGCACGGAAGGTGGGACCGAAGGTGTAGATGTTTTTGAACGCCATGGCATAGGTTTCGCCGTTGAGCTGACCGGATACGGTGAGGTTTGCGCTCTTGCCGAAGAAGTCTTCGGAGAAGTCCACCTTTCCGTCTTCCGTTCTCGGAACATTGTCAAGATCCAGCGTGGTGACGCGGAACATTTCGCCCGCACCTTCGCAGTCGGAACCGGTGATCAGAGGCGTGTTGACATAAACGAAGCCGCGTTCCTGGAAGAACTTGTGGATGGCATACGCCGCAAGAGAGCGCACTCTGAACACCGCCTGGAACAGGTTGGTTCTGGGGCGGAGGTGGGAGATGGTGCGGAGATATTCAATGGTGTGGCGCTTCTTCTGGAGCGGATAATCCGGCGTGGACGCGCCTTCGAGGATGACATTGTCCGCGTGGATTTCAAAGGGCTGCTTTGCGTCGGGCGTTTCTATGATGCGTCCTTCGACAACGAGAGCGGAACCGACGTTGAACTTGGAGATTTCCGCAAAGTTGGCGAGCTTGTCGTCGTATACGATCTGGATCGGTTCAAAGAAAGTGCCGTCGGAGAGCATAATGAAGCCGAACGTCTTGGATGCGCGGATACTGCGTACCCAGCCGCCGACCGTGATGTGATCGTGGTCAAGCGACGCGCGTTCTCTGTAGAGCTGACGGATGCTGGTAAGTTCCATATCTGTGAATTCCTTTTTATGATGGTAAAATTTATATTTTCGATAATATAGTATTATAGCACAGTTCGGGCAGGATTTGCAACGGTTCGGAGAAAAAATCTTGCATCTTTGCAGAATTTCCGTAATTTCAGGCGGAGGCGGAGCAAAATATCGCGGCAGCTGTATTTATATAATGGTAAATTTGAAGTTAACGTACGGGTATCAGATATACGATCGTTTTCCATATACCCGTAGGGACCGGCGTCCCCGACGGTCCGTCGAACGATTTGAATTAATCTCAAGGGTAGGAATTTGTTCAAAATAGATTCAACAACGGATATTTCGTTGAATTTTTTCGTAAACGGACCGTCGGGGACGCCGGTCCCTACGAGAATGTGCAAATTTCGTATTCCCCTGTCACAAGTACGTTAAATTCAAATCTAATCTCTGAGGCAAATACCGCTGTTCCGAACAGAATTTCACGGCAACAGCATTTACTTTATGATATTTCATCAGGCTGAACGAAAGCTACAGCAAAGGCTCGCCCTCCGGGAGAGCTGTCAGCTTTGCTGACTGAGAGGGGGTAAAAACTGCAAATTTGCTCTATTGCCCTCTCCGACA
>JAFQLN010000162.1 GCA_017414585.1 Clostridia bacterium
GTATGAAAGCCGCGGACTGGTCACACCGGAGACCGAAGAGAAAAACGGACGGATCTACCGTGAGTACAGTGAAGAGAACATCCGCACGCTGACAACGATTGCCGTTCTGCGCCGTGCGGATTTTACGCTGGAGCAAATCGCCGAAATGCAGACAGAGCCCGGCAGGATTCCGGAAATTTTTTCCGCTTACCGGGAACAGATCTTGCGGGACAGTGAACACCTTCGCATACTCTGCGCGGCATCCGAGCGAATCGAAACGGAGGAAGGCATCGTCCTCGACGAATTCGCCGCAAGGTTTGCAAAAGCCATGGAAGAAACCGCGGCACCGGAAGAAATGCCTGCCGCAGAGGAATCTGACGAGTGGGATGAGAGAATCCCCTTTCTCCAGTCTGTTTGGCAGATGATCCCGCCGAAAATGCGCAAAGGCATCGTCATCGGCACGGCTGTGCTGGCTGTTCTGCTGCTTGTTCTGCATATCCTCTGCAGAACAACACCTGTCTCCTTCACAAAGGAAGGTGTGCTCTACAACCGCGGCACCGGAGAAGTAACGCCGATTTCCGTGACGTTCAGCGGAGAACTGAAGCGTTTTCTCTGGCGGGAGGACTATTTCACGGGCGAATTCTCCATAGAGGAATTTTATACAGGGGATATGATCCGCGGAGGACTGCACGGAAAAGCGCTCGAGCTCTTCTATGCCCGTCTGCGCATTCCTTACGAACGCTTCTTCTCACGGATTGAAGTCGAACGGACGGTGCCGGAGTATCGGATGAAAAACGGAAACCAGCTCGAGCACACCATGCTCTTTATCCGCGGACTGGAAGGGGATGAGAATTTCACCTTTCTCTGCCCTGTCATGACACCGAAGGAGTCTTCCCTCGGCGGTACGGGACACAGCTGGTCAAGTCATGACGGGCTGTACATCGTCATCCCTGCAAAAACACAGGATGACGCGGAATTTCTCGTCCGGCGGATGTGGGATCTTTATAATGAAGAATATCCCTCTGATATGCCGGTCGATGAATGAGGACAGCATTGCGATATCCCTTGACTTTCGTACCGTAATCGCGTATAATAAGTACGATAAAAGGAAAAAATATGCATAAACGGAGCGATTATGTCCTCTTTCATTTTAAAAATTATCGCCGCTGTCACGATGTTCATCGACCACGCGGGACTCATGCTCTTTCCCGAATACAGAATCATGCGCATCATCGGGCGGCTTGCGTTCCCTCTGTATGCCTACTGCATTGCGGAGGGATTCCGCTACACAAAAAATCGCCGCGACTATTTTCTGCGCGTTTTCATCCTCGGGCTGATCTGCCAGATTGTCTACACGATTGTTGACCGCGAGCTGTATCTCGGCATTCTTCTGACCTTCTCCCTTTCGATCATCGTCATGTTCTTCGCCGACTGTGTGCGCGTCTCCCAGAGCGGACAGAAAAGTGCTCTCGCCGGCTGGACACAGCGGATAACGAAAAAAACGATCTCTCCCGAGAGTGACCGGGCAATGTCCCTGATCAGCCTGATTGCCGTTGTCACCGCTGTCTTTCTTCTGACCGTCTTTGTCGAAGTGGACTACGGTTTCTTCGGTGTGATGCTTCCGGTTTTCACAGACCTGTTCCGCGACAGAAAAAAGCGGTTTGTTCTCTTTTCCGCCTGCCTGATCGCGCTCTGCATTGATCTGACATCCGTCATGCCCGTGCAGTACTGGTCGCTTTTGACCATCCCGCTGATCGCCCTTTACAACGGCAAGCCGGGCAGATACCGCATGAAATACTTCTTCTATATCTTCTATCCCGCGCACATGGTTTTGCTCTATGCGCTGTCCATGATTTTCTGACGAGGTTTATGTATGAAAAAAGCTGTATTCTTCGATCTTGATGGTACCCTGACCGATCCGGCTCTCGGCATCACCAATTCGATTCTGTACGCGCTTGAAAAAATGGGACTTGGGCAGCCGCCGCGTGAAGAGCTGTACTGCTTCATCGGTCCGCCTCTTCTGAGTGCGTTTCAGGAATATTTCGGCATGACAAAAGAGCAGGCAGAAGAAGCCATCGTGCGCTACCGCGAATACTTTTCCGTCAAAGGACTGCTTGAAAACGCACCCTACAAAGGGGTTGACACCATGCTCGCCGCACTGAAAGACGCCGGATATGCGCTCTTTGTTGCCACCTCCAAGCCGGAACAGTTTGCCGTGCAGATTCTTGAACACTTCGGGCTGGCACAGTATTTTGACAGAATCTGCGGCGCGTCCATGGATGCTTCACGGAACACCAAGACTGCCGTGCTCGAATATCTCCTTTCCGAAACCGGAGCGGTATCCGCATCCGCAGCAGACGGAGCAGGCGATTCCGCCATCACCGTCATTGCCATGGTCGGGGACAGACACCACGATATAGAAGGGGCTAAGAATGTCGGCATTCCCTCCGTCGGTGTGCTGTGGGGATACGGTTCGGCAGAGGAATTGCAGGCAGCCGGTGCGGACTATACTGCTTCTTCCATGGAACATCTTGTCGAAATTCTTTGCAGTCTTTGATTTTTTTGCGGAAATTTGACAGATTCCGGAACTTTTTCTCCCTTTTTTCCGTCTAATCAGCAAATATCAGTAAACGGAGGACAATTATGCTCAAACCCGCACGTATTCTCTCTCTTTCCATCGCATTCATGACTGCCCTGTCGCTGTTCTCCTGCAGTAAGACGACTGCCTCGTTTTCCGATGAATCCGGTGTCAGCCGCTATACTCCTGCCGCTGAAACCGGGCCCGTGGATGTTTCCTTTGAAGCCTCCTACACCCGCACGGACGGTTATATCGAAAAGAAAACCTATCCTTATATCACGGTTCTGAACACGCGCGCAGAACTGGAAAAATACACCGCTGAACACGAAGGACAGTACAATTTCTACGAAACATCCTCGTCAAAAGGCTTTTACGATCTCGTCACGCCGTACGATGCCGTATACTTTGCCGA
>JAFQLN010000163.1 GCA_017414585.1 Clostridia bacterium
TGTCCATTCAGGTAGACCTCCGCAACGCTCTTTCCAAGCAGAACATCCGCGTAGACGTTCCTTCCAGATTTACTGTCGGTATCTCCACCGAAACCGGCATCATGCAGAACGCGGCTGAAAGACTTCTCGGTATGAAGATCGACGAAATCAAGCAGATCGCGGAAGATATCATCTTCGGTCAGATGCGTCTGATCATCGCAACCATGGATATCGAAGAAATCAACTCCGACCGTGACAAGTTCCTCGAAGCGGTTTCTTCCAACGTAGAAACCGAACTGAAGAAAATCGGTCTTCGTCTGATCAACGTAAACGTCACCGACATTACCGACGAATCAGGCTATATCATCGCGCTCGGTAAGGAAGCCGCATCCAAGGCAATCAACGATGCAAAGGTTTCCGTCGCGGAAGCTGACCGCGTAGGTTCCATCGGTGCTGCGGAAGCTGACCGTGATATGCGTATTTCCGTATCGAAGTCCGACTCCGAAGCGATTACCGGTGAAAACGACGCGAAGGCAAGAATTGCCGACTCCGACGCAACAAGACGCGAACGTGAAGCGGAAGCGATGAAGCGTGCAACCGCTGCCGAAAACATCGCAAAGGCAAAGGCACAGGAAGAATCCTTCGACGCGCAGAGAGCAGCTGAAGAAGCAAGAGCGCATTACGAACAGGCGAAGCTCGAAGCGGACGTCATGGTTAAGACGGAAATCGAACGCAAGAAGATCGAAGTCGAAGCGGAAGCCGAAGCTGAAAAGATCCGCCGCCGTGCAAAGGGTGAAGCGGATGCTACGCTCATGAGAATGCAGGCGGAAGCAGACGGTATGAAGGAAATCCTCACCAAGCAGGCGGAAGGTTTCGCTGAAATCGTCAAGTCCGCGGGCGGCGATGCGAATGCAGCCATCAAGCTCATGATCGCCGACAAACTCGAAGAAATCACCAGAATTCAGGTTGACGCAATCAAGAATCTCCAGATCGACAAGATCACTGTGTGGGATTCGGGAGCTAAGACCGGGGACGGCAAGGGCACGACCGCAGACTTTATCTCGGGTCTTTACAAGAGTATTCCTCCGCTGTCCGAAATGTTTGATATGGCAGGTATGCAGCTTCCCGCCTATCTCGGTGAACAGAAAGCGGAAGTACCTGCAGTTTCAGCAGAACCCGCAGCGAATAATCCGACCACTCCGGTGTAAATGACAGCACGGTGCGGTCTTGATTATAAATTTATAAGAAAGGACCGCCCGATTCGTGACAGCAGGGCGGAAACACAACCATGGCAAAAAAGAAAAATGCTCCTGTCGACATGAACGCGACCTTTAAGAACGGCATGAACAAGGAACGTACCAAGCAGTCCGCCATTCAGGGACTGATGCTTCTTGTGTATATCTGTGTGCTTGGCGTATTTTCTTACATCGTCAGTATGATTCCCGCAGGGCTCTTCGGGGTCATGATTGCGAAGGAAAATACTACTAACCAGATCATTTACGATATCCAGAACATCGCGCTTTGTGTACTCGGACTTGCGATTGTCACTATCGGCGGCTGGATGCTTGCCAAGAAAGTCGGCGAAAATGACGCTATGTTCGTTTTCCGCAATAAGATGGACAGAAAGCTGGACGGACGCTATCTGATGGTCAGCGTAGTTGTCGGTGTGGGCATCTTCTTTGTGATGAGTGCTGTGATGAATATCGACTTCTTTGCAGGTCCCATCCGTTATCTCGGTATTTTCCTGACCCGTGCGGAACGCAGTATCAACGAAGGCATCAAGGTTCCGTTCCTTACAAGACTCCTCGCAGCCGTAATCTGCCTTATCGTGGAAGTGCCGCTTATTATCAAAGGTACCCGTGACGGCTTCAAGGAAATGATGGAGCAGCAGGAAGACAACGAAGAAGAAGAAAACCGCCGTGCGAAGGAACGCGAAGAAGCGGAAATTGCTTATCAGAACAGAAACAAGGATAAGAACAGATAAACTTCCGTTTTTCCTCGAAAATATCATATCGGATGAATATCACCCCTGTCCTGCGTCAAAAACAGTATAGGGGTGATTTTCAGTATGATCCGGAAAACAGAGTATCTTTGTGTATTTCTGACGGGCGGGGTGATCTACGGTTGTCTGGAACTTCTCTGGCGCGGCTATACACACTGGAGTATGACAATCGCCGGCGGCATCTGTCTTCTTTTGCTGCATTTGATCAACCGGAAACTGGGGGCGTGGCATCTTCTTGCGCGGTGCCTGATGGGATGCTTTCTTATAACATTAGTGGAATTTGTCATCGGCATTGTGGTCAACCGGATTCTCGGACTCGGTGTATGGGACTATTCCGCTATGCCGGGGAATGTGCTCGGTCAGATTTGTCCGGCGTTTACCGTGATGTGGTTTTTCATCAGCCTGCCCGCATTCGTACTGTCGGGCGCAGTCAGCAGGTTTTTTCAGTGGATGGAAAAAAGGGAAGAATACGGCACTTTTGCCGGCGAGACAGAATCAACGGGCTTTTAATAAGCCCATACATATTTTTTCGGCATAATCCCATATGGGACGACAGTGCGGTGCAAAAACCGTGTGACGGAGCGTACATACATGAGCAAGAAGAAAACAAATCGAATCACCCGCAGGCGGAGCAGAACGGCATGGACAAAACAACGGATCATCCGTTGTGTCGTGCTGTCTCTGTTTGCTTTTGCCCTGCTCTTTACTGTCGGACTTTTCTGTTATACAGCCTACCGGCTTACCGGAACCGTCCTCCCTACAGCGGAACTCTGGGACGGGAAACCCACCATCCGCTTTATTGACGTCGGACAGGGGGACTGCACACTCATTACCTATCGCGGAGATTCCATTCTCATCGACGCGGGACCGGCTTCAAGCGGGGACATTGCCGCCGAATATGTCCGGATGTATGCACCAAAACTCGACTGCTTCATCATTACGCATCCCCACGAAGACCATATGGGCGGCGCCGAGGATGTCCTGCGTGCCGTGGATACTGAGACATTGATTCTCTCCGATATCGACGCGGACGACGCATTTTTTACAGATACCCTCCGTGTCGCCGAACAGGAGCATGCCGAAATCATCCGTCTGAACGGGGCGCGGACTTTATCCGTCGGTGAAATTGAAGTCGAAATTCTCGATTCCTTCGGTTTTGCGTATGAGGATCTGAACGATGCCAGTCTGGTCATCCGCGTGACTGTCGGGGAGACAACGATGCTTGTGACGGGAGACGCGGAAGCCGGGGAAGAAGAGCATCTTCTCGGGATCTGTCCCGAAAAGCTCGACTGCGATATTCTCAAGGTCGGTCACCATGGTTCCAAATCCTCCACAACCGAGGCGTTTGTTGCCGCCGTATCCCCGCAGATCTGTGTCATATCTGTCGGAAGGGGCAATTCCTACGGACATCCCGCCGAGGAAGTAACGCGCCGTATCGAAACATTCGGTGCCCAAATCAGGCGGACGGATAGGGAAGGACACGTTATTGTCCGCGGGGAATCATCGGATAATCACGGATTGCTTGACATATGGAGAAATATATGGTATCATTGATACATAGGAGGATACGTAGGAGAATACCATGGAATTCTGGTTTACCGTCTGTACTGCCGCACTGATTTTTGGCGCATTGCCGTATCTGCGGCTGATCATCAAGCGGATTTCGTTTGCAGTCAGAGTGAAAAGAGCGTGCCGACAGTATCACTATACTTTTCAAGCGGCTCACCCGATGTGGATTTTTGCACTGAACAATTCCGGTCATGCGGATTTTTACTGTGAATCACAGGACGATAACCGGGTGTATGCCGTCAAGCTCGTCGGTGCGGTACATAGAATGATGACGCTGTATTTTATTGACGGGGACAGATACCGCTGGAAAAGGGAAATCCCCCTGTTCGGAAAGGGTGTGGCAATGGGAGCGGGAACGCTTCTGGGAAGTATAGTACATGAGCAGTACACGGGAATCAGAGAATGGAAACCGGTGGACTTTGCTTACCGCCGCGAAGACGACCGGTACAAACGCATCATTCCCGTCATTCTCGGCAATCCCGTTCCCCTGCACGTCATGCGTTCTAAGGAAACATATAAGAAAGATCTGTACTTTGAACGTCCCGATATGTTCGCAAAAGAGGCGGAAACTGTATTTCAGCATACCGAAATCTACGACAGTGATCTCATCTGGGACGCTTATCTCTTTTCGGCGAGAGGATTCATCCGCGAACTGGAAGTTTCCATGCTGAAATAAACGGAACGCCGCCGAAGCACATCACTTTCCGCAGACGCACAAAAATCCCTTCTGGGCAAAGAGGGATTTTGTGATATGGATTTGAAAGCGCCTCAGCGGATTTTGTATTTGAGACGCAGATTGTCAGCGATCATGGCAATAAATTCCGAATTGGTCGGCTTGCCGCGGCTGTTTTGGATGGTGTAGCCGAAATATGCGTTCAGCGTCTCCACATCCCCTCTGTCCCATGCGACTTCAATGGCATGACGGATGGCACGTTCCACGCGGGATGTTGTGGTCTGGTATTTTTTCGCAACGGACGGATAAAGGATCTTCGTCACCGAATTGATAATATCGCTGTCCGAAATTGTCATCAGAATCGCCGTGCGCAGATACTGATATCCTTTGATGTGTGCGGGAACGCCGATCTGGTGAATGATGCGCGTAACCTGTGTTTCCATATCATAGGATGTACTGTCAGAAGCTGTGTAAATATCGGCAGATGCCTGATTCTTAGTCTGTGCCGAACGGTTTTTCAGAATCGTATGCATCCCTTCCCGGAGATTTTCGTAATCAATCGGTTTTGTGAGACATAAGGATGCCCCCAGACGGTTTGCTTCCATCAGCACGCTCGGCGACGCAACCTGCGTCAGAATGACAAAGGACGGCATCCCTTTTCCGCTTTCAGCCGCTTTTGCCATCAGTCCCGCTCCGTCCACTTCCGGCAGCCATAAATCCGTGATGATGATATCGTAATTCTGCCGTGCCATCATGCGCAGTGCTTCTTCGCCGTTTCTGCATTCGTCAGCCTGTGCGCCTTCGGATGCGGCTATTTCACGGCAGCGGCTCCGAACTTCCGCATTTTCATCCGCAATCAGTATTTTTGTATCCTTATCCATTTTATCCAAACCAGCCTTTCTTTATCTTGAACTGTAAATAATTACCATTTACCCGGTGCTCTTATTTTACCATATACTTCCAGAAAATGCAAGAGACGCCCGGAATAAAAATATGCCAAAAAATACCAGCCGCAATTAGCGAAACTGAACAGAAACGCATCCGTTTTGACAAAGTGCGGCAGAAACTGACAGAGAAAGCGCATCCGTGCATCCACGAACAGAAATGCGGATGCAGAACAGGAGAAAACCATGTCATATCCCTCTTTGCTGTGGAAAAAAATGCTGTCCGAATGCCCCGACCCGGCTGACGACAGCGAAATGATCCGAAAGATTCCGCAGAATGTTCTGACTGATCTCGGTCTTGAAGGAGAACTGCGTCCCTCCGCCCTGCGTGTACTGCGGATTCCGTGTACAGCGGAGGAAATTCCCATGCGGCAGAAGCTGTTTGCGGCAACGATCGGCAGCACTGTTTTCGCTGAGACTCTTGATACACTGCGGGAAAGCACGGAAGAACTTGAACGGCTTACGGGACGGATTGACCGCGCACAGAACGAAGACGAGCGTGTACTGCTGTTTCCGGCAGTCCTGCAGACGTGGTTTGAAACCGCCGATCAGTGGGCTGCTCTGCAAGGCGAAGAGAACCGCTTCGGAGAGATCGGGCAGCATTTTGCGTCCGTGCTTGCAGAGGAAACTGCCGCAGAATGCAGAAAACGGCTTGAAGAACTGTCCGGCAGAAGACAGTCCGGTCTGCGGCTCATCATCCGGGGCGGGCAGGTTTATGCAGCGGAAGGGCAGAATCTGCGTCGTGTACAGCTGGAAGAAGCATTCGACAGAATGGGACTGGGGGACGACATTGTGTCAGCAAGGCATCCGTCCTTCGCACCGCCTTCCGTGATCAGGGCATATGCCGGCGTTTACAGCGGATATACGGAAATGCTCAGAGGCTTTTTTGCAGAGTACCGGGACTTTTTCTTCAGCGGAGCGCATGATCTGCATGAAATTGCTGCGTACAGTGCGGAAATATCATTCCTCACCGAAACAGCGCGGTATTTTGAAAAACTCGCGGAAAACGGCTATCCGCTCTGCTATCCGGAATGCACACACGAAAGACTGGCGGAGCTGAAAGATCTGCGTGATCCATCTTTGCTGCGCCGGCAGCTGTCGGGTGAACAGGTCGTTCCGAACGATCTTTTTATGGCATCCGAATCCGGCGGGGAAAAGCTGAATTTTTTCATTCTCAGCGGTGCGAACGGCGGCGGCAAAACGACCTTTCTGCGTGCCTGCGGACTGGCGGTTCTGTTTTTCATCACAGGCTGTCCGGTTGCGGCACGGCGCGGAAGAATGTACGCCTTTGACTGTCTGTATGCGCATTTTCCCGCCAATGAGAATTTTGAAAACAGCGGCCGGTTTGTGAATGAAGCGGAACGTGCGGACGCCATCCTCGCCGATGCAACGGAGAATTCCTTTGCGCTGTTCAACGAGACCTATTCCGGTACGGATGAAAAAAAGAGCGAAGAATATTCCTCTCGTCTGGCAGAGACTTTGTATTCGCGCGGTGTGTTCGGCATCTATGTCACGCACATCCATGCACTGACCGGCGGGAAAATTCCAACCCTTGCTGCTGTGATTGACGAATCGGATGAAAACCGGCGGACGTACAAAATCCGGCGTGTCGGAGGGACAAAATCCTCGTTTGCAGCGGATATACTCGAAAAATACGGACTTGACCGCACATCTCTCCAAAAACGCCTGACTGTATGCGGAAAGGAGGCAAAACATGGCTGAACGGCTGACTATTCTATGGAAAACACCGCGTCCCGTCCTGTCGAGAGCGGAAAAGGAGGAAGGACACCGTACTGTTACCGATCTGCAGATTGACCGGGCGTTCCGGCTGATCTGTCCCGATACCATGATCCGCGAAGCCTTTCTTTCCGCTCTGCTGACTCCGCTGACCGACCCGGACGACATTCTCGAAAGACAGAAAATCATCGCGTTTTTTCATGAATCTCCGCAGCTTCTTGACCGGCTGACCGAGCTGGTGCGCAGAATTGCCATGACCAAAAACGCATGGGACAGCGAACGATCCAGACTGCTGGCATCCCGCACAGTCAATCCGCAGGATAAAAGCATGCTTCTCTGGACGGCGCGGGGGACGCTGATTCTGACCGCGCACTTTTTCAGAATTTTCATTTCCTGCATCCGGGATATCCATGAATCCCTGCAGATGTTCGGCTGTCCGGAGGGATGGCTCGGCAGACTGCGCGAAAGAACCTATGCCATCGGGTGCACACAGGATATGGAAGAAATCCTGCGCTTTACGGATCGGCTTGAGAAAAATCTTGCAAACGCACATTCTTACGATATCGAATTCGACTGTGACGCACAGCTCTCTATGACACCCGTTTTCCTGCGGGATTTCCAGTTCATACGTACACCGGAAAAGGTACAGAAGAAAACAAAAAATCCGCTCCTGCTGCTTTTGGAAAAAACAGACAGAAAGGCAGCGGAAAAGGCGGACGAAAACGGAAACAGCCGAAAAGAAGAGGCACAGCCGGAGCGGGAAGTTCCTCTCGGCAGTATGGACGTGGACTGGGGAATGGAAATGTCCGCCAAAGCCGTGCAGGAGTGCGACCGATACCTGACTTCGTTTCTGCGTACCGTGATCGACGTTTTTGCCGATCTGGAAGACGAACTGTATTTCTATAAAGCCGCGCTTATGCATATAGATCGCCTCGCAGAGCGCCATGTACAGCTGATCAATCCGCAGATTCTCCCGATGGAAGAAAATACGCTTGCAATCCGGGAACTGTCCGACCTCCTCCTGCTGACGGAAAGCATGAATGTTCTGTCCGTGGTGCCGAATGATGCAGAGATCGGGCAGAACGGCAGCGGGGTATCCGGCATTCTCGTAACCGGAAAGAACAACAGCGGAAAAACGGTTTATCTCCGTTCCGTGGGGACAGCGGTGCTTCTCGCACAGTGCGGTCTGCCGATTCCGGCAAAAGAGGCGGCAATCAGCATCCGGAGCCGGATTTTCACAACCTTTGCGCGGGCGGAGGGAGAACTGGAACCGCTGTCGTCCGCCGGGAGGTTTGAAGAGGAAGCGGCGGAGATTGCGGGGATTATCAGCCGCATCGTGCCTCATGCACTGGTGCTGATGAATGAAACCTTCCAGACAACATCCTATGACGAAGGTTCCGAAGGTATGGCGGGGATTCTGGAATACCTGACTGCGCTCGGATGCGGGTTTATTTTTGTTACCCATCTGACGAAACTTTTGGATATGCTGCGCTGTAACGGAACGGCGGAAATACTGAAGACCAGCGATGATCCGCGTACACGCTATAAAATCAGCAGAGAAAGCGTCGGGAAGGCATAAAAGCAAAAAACGGGCAGTTCGCACCGCTGTGAACCGTCCGTTTATTTATTGATTTGTAAACTTTTATCCGATAACACCTATACAGATATCGCCGTCCGTTTCCGTCAGCCGAACGGGAATGACCTGTCCGATTTCAGCCCGATACGGTACTTTTTTGATTTCCGCAAAATGCTCGCTGTGCCCGGAAGACAGTCCGTCGATGCATTTTTCCACAAGCAGATACACGGGTGTTTCGCGGTGGTCTTCCACATAGCGCATGAGCAGATTCTTGCGGATGCGTCGTCCTTCCGCTTCAAGAGTGGCAAGCCGCTGTTTTTTAACCGGCTCCGGAATCTGATCGGGCATCAGGGCTGCTTCCGTTCCTGTGCGTTTTGAATAGGGGAAGATATGCAGATGCAGGAACTGTACCTGCCGGCAGAAGTCGAGCGTGTCGGCAAAATCATCTTCCGTTTCGCCGGGGAAGCCGACGATGATATCCGCCGAAAAAGTCGCTTCCGGGATAGCTTTTCTCATGCGTGCGGCGGCGGCAAGTGCCATGTCGCGGTTGTACTTGCGGCGCATTTTCGCAAGAATTCTGCTGGAACCGCTCTGGATCGAAAGATGGAAATGCGGCAGAAGCGCCGGGACTTTTTTTACGGTATCGCAGAAATACTCGCTCATGACGGTCGGATCCAGCGAACCGAGTCCGATCCGTTCGATGCCTTCGACAGCGGCAGCCTGCGTGATGAGATCGGCAAGCGCGTGTCCGTACGGTCTGCGGTTATCAAAATCCATCCCGTATGCGGCGGTTTCGATTCCCGTGAGGATGATTTCGCGGCATCCCTGTGCGGCGAGCGTGCGGATTTCGTCCAGTACCAAAGCCGGGTCTTTGGAACGCACGGGACCGCGGGCTGTGGAAATAATGCAGTAAGAACAGCGGTTTTCGCATCCGTCCTCGATTTTGATATAGGAACGGGTGCGCATCGGATGGGGAACGGTCATCTCCACCGCACTGTGTTCACATGGCGGAGCAACAGCGTTGACTTTTCCGGTATAGCTGCCATCAAGGAGCGATAGAATGGTGTCCGCAAGGGATGATTTGGCGTTGTTGCCGCAGACATAAACCACTTTTTCCATAGAAGCGGCGGATTCGGGATCAATCTGCGAAAAACATCCCGCCACAAGAACCATGCCGGCATTCTGTGCGGCGCGGCGGATCATCTGTCTGGATTTGCGGTCGCTTTCCGCAGTGACCGTGCAGGTGTTGACAACCGCCAGATCAGCGGCTTCGCCGAAAGGTACAATGGTTACGCCCGCTTCTTTCAGACGGGAAGTGAAGGAGTCCGATTCGTACTGATTGACCCGGCAGCCGAGCGTCAGGACGGATACTTTTTTATCTTTCATATGCATAAATGTTTGTTATCTCCGGTAAAGAACTCCTTCTTATTGTACCATCCGCGGCACGGCTTGTAAAGAAGATTTCCGAAAATATTTGTACATCGGAAAAATATGAAGGATTTTTTTATAAATAATGCGGTGATACTTGAAATAAAGACGCGAATAGAGTATAATGAACAATGGAAACCCGCTGATGATGTTCTCGAGCACTTTGAGACAAACAGAAAGGAAGAGAAAACCATGATCAAGGACACTTTTCATGTTGTAGACCATCCGCTTATCAAGCATAAACTCAGCATTATGCGCGACAAGAACACCGGCTCCAAGGATTTCAGAGAGCTCCTCTCCGAAATTGCCATGCTCATGTGCTACGAGCTGACACGCGATCTGCCTGTGGAAGAAATCGAAATTGAAACACCGGTAGCGAAAATGAACGCATACCATATCGGCGGCAAGAAACTCGCCGTTATTCCGATTCTCCGCGCAGGACTCGGTATGGTAGACGGTATTCTGAGTCTCGTTCCTGTGGCAAAGGTCGGTCACATCGGTCTTTACCGCGATCCCGACACCCATAATCCCGTAGAATACTACTGCAAGCTCCCGTTCGATATCGAAGAACGCTATATCATCGTATGTGACCCCATGCTTGCAACCGGCGGATCGGCATCCGATGCCATTACGATGCTCAAAAAGCGTGGCTGCAGCCATATCAAACTGCTCTGTCTGGTAGCCGCTCCGGAAGGCGTACAGCGTGTACAGGAAGATCATCCCGACGTGGAAATCTATTCCGCAGCGCTGGACGAGTGTCTGAACGACCACGCCTATATCGTACCCGGTCTCGGAGATGCGGGAGACAGGCTGTTCGGCACAAAATAAAAATCTATCATCCATCGGCGGGGGTGCTATCATCCCTGCCTTTGTCATTACGGAGTCTGTATGCGAACTTTTACAGTAAACCAGAACGATGCCGGACAGCGGCTCGATAAATTTATCACCAAAGCGACGAGCGGAATGCCGAAATCGCTCCTGTACAAGTATATCCGCACCAAACGGATCAAACTGAACGGAAAAAAGGCGCATGAAAATGATATGCTTTCTGCCGGAGACATGATTGAATGCTATATCCCGGACGAATTTTTCGGTGATGCGGACACACCTGCCGATTATTCCAAGGTAAAAATCATACCGGATATCGTTTATGAAGACGAAAATATCCTTCTCTGCAACAAAGCGCCGGGCATTCTCGTGCATCTCGGCGATGAAGGTGACAAAAACCGTGCGGATGCGGCGGAGAGGGAAACGTTGATTTTTGCTCTGACCGCATATCTGGTGGGGAAAGGCGAGTATAATCCGTCGGAGGAGAATTCCTTCGCACCCGCACTCTGCAACCGGATCGACAGAAACACCGGCGGCATCGTGATTCTTGCGAAAAATGCGAAAACACTCCGCGATGTGAACGAAGCAATCCGTGAAAACCGGGTGACCAAACGCTATCTCTGCGCAGTACACGGAAAACTGACGGGAGAAAAGACACTGACGGCATACCACTCCAAGGATTATAAAACGAATACCGTCCGCGTAACCGACAGACAGATTCCCGGCTCGAAAGAAATGATCACCAAATACCGTGCTCTGCGGTATAACGCGGAAGAAAATCTGACACTTGCCGAAGTCACGCTTGTCACCGGAAGAACGCATCAGATCCGTGCGCATATGGCTCATATCGGTTATCCTCTGCTCGGGGAAGGAAAGTATGCTCATAACGCTGCTGACCGGAAGAAAGGTTTTTCGTCTCAGGCACTGTATTCCTGCGCCGTGCAGTTTGCGTTCGGAGACGGACACCTCGCCGGACTGAACGGCAGACTTTTCACCGTGCGCGAAGAGAATATTGATTTTCTCCGGCTGTTCCCGGATTTTTCCTTTGAAAAAACATTTTTTCATCGGTGAAAAGCATTTTTTTCACAAAATCCACTTGTTTTAACAGGCAAGATAAGCTATAATTATACAATGCAATATATCCTATCCATCATTCAGGAAAGAATCCGGACATACATATATCCGGAAAGATATAAGAGGTGAAGAATTTGGCATACACCTTCCGCGGCGGTATTCATGTGGAAGAATACAAAAACACACGCCGCAGCCGTATCGAAACGCTCCCCCCGCCGGCTGTTGTAACCATTCCTCTGCAGCAGCATATCGGCGCGCCGGCAGCTGCTCTGGTCAGCAAAGGGGATCTTGTGACCGTCGGTCAGAAAATAGCGGACGTAGCAGAAGGCGCACTCGGATGTCCCATCCATGCAAGTGTGTCCGGAAAAGTAACTGATATAGTGAAAAAAGTGATTCCTTCCGGAGCACTTGTCGAGCACGTTGTGATCGAAAACGATATGCTGGACACGCCGTGCCCGGATAATCATCCTTTGACGAAGAAGCTGACCGATGCGACAACGGAAGAAATCATCGAAGTTGTCCGCAGCGCGGGGATTTCCGGTATGGGCGGCGCGGCATTTCCGACTTATGCGAAAATTCAGTCCGCTATCGGCAAAGTGGACAAAATCATTGTCAACTGCGCAGAATGCGAACCGTTCATTACAGCCAACCACCGTCTGCTTCTGGAGCATCCCGCTTCCATCATCAACGGCGTGAAGATTCTTCTGAAAGCACTCGGCGTACATACCGCGTATATAGCCATCGAAGATAATAAAATGGATGCGGTCGAGCGGATTGAAGACCTTCTTGCGGGAAGCAAAATGATTTCCGTCAAGGTTATGAAGACCAAATATCCGCAGGGAGACGAGCGACAGCTGATCTACGCCCTGACCGGTGCTGAAATTCCTGCCGGCAAACTGCCTGCGGATGTCGGATGCGTCATATTCAATGCGGAAACCTGTGCGGCAATCTACAAAGCCTTTGCATACGGCACACCTTCCATCAGCCGTATTGTTACAGTGGACGGGGACTGTATCCGCCGACCGAAGAACCTGCTTGTTCCCATCGGTACGAGTGTGGCAGATCTGATTGCATTCTGCGGCGGACTTGTGCGGGAACCGAAAAAGCTGATCAACGGCGGACCGATGATGGGCGCGGCGCAGTGGGATATGGAAATGCCCGTTACCAAAGCGACAAGTGCCATTCTCGTGTTCTCCGAAAGCATGGGAAGAAAACGCAGAAGTTCGGGATGCATCCGGTGCGGCAAGTGCATTGAACACTGCCCGATGCACCTGATGCCCATGTACATCGCACAGTTTGCAAAGCTGGACGATCTCGCGCGTGCGGAAGACTACGGTGCCATGAGCTGCGTGGAATGCGGTTCATGTTCGTACAACTGTCCGGGCGGCGTGGAAATCGTACAGCATATCCGTGTGGCAAAAGCTGCAATCCGTACGGAAAAAGCGCGTCTTGCTACACTGGCGAAAGATAAGAAATGATCGTGGAATGAGGTATCCGTTCAATGGACAACAACGAGAAGATGACAGCGCCGGCTGAAAAGCAGCTGTCCGCAGCCGAATCCGCCGTACAGAACGGGGAACAGGTCGGACAGATGCCGCAGCAGGACGCAAATGCATCCGAAAAGAATAAAAATAAAATCAAGATGCCGGAATTTCTGACGGTATCTTCCTCTCCGCATATCAAGAGTCCAGAAACGACAACGACGGTCATGCTTGATGTGATCATCGCACTCCTTCCGGCATTTATCTGGGGGATCTATGTTTTTGGTCTGCGCGCACTGGTGATCGGCGTCATTTGCGTCGGTGCCTGCATCGGTTTTGAAGCAGCGGCACAGTTTGTACTGCATCGCCCGATTACCATTGGGGATCTGTCTGCGGCTGTGACGGGACTTCTTTTGGCGATGAACCTGCCTGTGACCGTTCCGCTCTGGATGCCTGTTGTCGGGGCATTCTTTGCGATTGTCATTGTCAAGCAGCTCTTCGGCGGCATCGGAAAGAATTTTGTCAATCCGGCACTTGCCGCGCGCGTATTCCTGTTTTCCTGGGCAGGGGAGATGACTACCTTCCAGCTCCCCGGCAAAACGATCTCCTCCCTTGCCGTAACGCTGCAGGACGCGGACATCGTTGCCGGCGCGACCCCGCTTGCTTCTTTAAAAATGGGAACGCTTCCCGATATCAATCTGTTCGATATGCTCATCGGCAATATCGGCGGATGTATAGGAGAAGTTTCCTCGCTTCTTCTGATCGCGGGCGGGATTTATCTGATTGTCTTCCGCCGCGTGATTACATGGCATATTCCCGCCGCATATATCGGAACGGTTGCGCTTCTCACCTTCCTGTTCCCGCAGCATGGCGGCGTTGCATTTGATTTCATGCTCTGCGAACTGCTGTCCGGCGGTCTGATCATCGGTGCGTTCTTCATGGCAACAGACTACGCAACCTCTCCCGTCACTCCGCTCGGACGGATCATCTACGGCGTTGGCTGCGGAATCATCACCGTCCTGATCCGCTTTTTCGGAAGCTATCCCGAAGGCGTGTCGTTCTCGATTCTTATCATGAATATGCTGGTCTGGTATCTTGACAAAGCGACCATGCCGCGCCGCTTCGGAGGTAAGACACATGGCAAATAAAATGAGCAAAAAGAATAAAAAACAAAAACAGGATATTGCTGAACAGAACGCAGAGGTCAGCACCGATATGGAGCTTCTGAAAGAAGAAGCCTATGAGAGTGATCCCGAAAAGGATACGGGTGCGGCTGAACGCGAAGAAGCAAATACACAAACACCGGAAGATAACGGGGCGGTCGATACTGCGAAAGACGAAGAAAAAGCAGGGAATGCCCTGACGCCGCTGTATCTTCTGCGGCTTGTGGTTGTGCTGACCTGTATCTGCGCAGTGATCGCCGGACTCCTCGCAGCCGTCAATGCGGTTACGAAGGATGTCATTCTGGAAAATGCGGTAAAAGCGCAGCAGGAAGCGATTCTTGCAGTATTTCCTGCCGGCAACCGGGTGGAAGAATACCGGACGGCAGATGAGCAGACAGTATATATCGTACTGAAAGACAATGAAATTCTCGGCTATACGGTCAGCGTTACTGCCGGCGGATATGTCGGACCGGTTGATTTTATGATCGGTCTGACAGCCGAAGGCGCTGTGGATGGCATCAAGATTGTCTCTATGGGAGAAACGCCCGGCGTCGGCACCAAGATTGCGGGTGCGGCTTTCCTCGAGCAGTTCATCGGAATGGACAGCGAAGTCGTTCTCGGTGAAAATGCGGATGCGATCAGCGGTGCGACGTTCAGTTCCCGTGCCGTGGAAGAAGCAGTCAATACCGCACTGGGAGTAAAAGTGGATCTGGCTGACGCCGCCGAAAA
>JAFQLN010000164.1 GCA_017414585.1 Clostridia bacterium
AAATGCGACAGCCTTGATTTGTATCCAGACTGTTTATTCGTTCTTTTTCTCCTTTACGCAGTAAAGGAGCTTTAGCGAGGAGTGAATTTCTTACGAAATTCCAAAGAACCAAAAAGAGGAACTTTATCAGAAGTCTTGGGTGTTTCGAGCTCTGCGGAGCTCGACAAGGGGCTTTGCCCCTTCAAACCCCACGAGCTTTTGAAAAAGCTCGACCAAAACTTTTATACTTGCGACAGCACGTTTTTTCCGTTCTTGCATTTTTCACACAAATATGCTATACTGACTCTATCAAACAGACAGGAGTTTCCATGTATTCCATTTCACCCGAAATCATCCCGCCCATCCTTGCATGGCACCGCGCAAACCGGCGTATGCTTCCGTGGCGCGAATCCCCGACGCCGTATCACGTCTGGATATCGGAAATCATGCTGCAGCAGACGCGCATCGAAGCGGTCATTCCGTATTATGAGCGTTTTCTCGCCGCATTTCCCGATGTCAGATCGCTGGCGGAAGCGGATGACGAACGGCTGATGAAGCTGTGGGAAGGGCTGGGGTACTACAGCCGCGCGAGAAATCTCAAAAAAGCAGCCGGACAGATCATGAATGACTGCGGCGGAATCCTGCCCTCTTCGGCACAGGAACTGAAAAAGCTGTCCGGCATCGGAGACTATACAGCGGGAGCCATTGCCTCGATTGCATACGGTCAGCCCGAGCCTGCAGTGGACGGAAATGTTCTGCGTGTGACTATGCGGCTTCTGGCGTGTGCGGATGATATTCTGGCGGCATCGACCAAAAAAGCGGTGACGGAATCGCTCAGACCCCTGTATCCGACCGGTGAAGATGCGCGGATGCTCACGGAGGGGCTGATGGCGCTCGGACAGAAAATATGTACACCGACCTCTCCCGGATGCGATGGATGTCCGGTGAAAGCATTTTGTCAGGCATACAAAAACGGGAATCCGGAAGCCTTTCCGTGCAAAGCGGAGAAAAAAGCCCGGAGAGTGGAGTGCCTTGCTGTGTTTCTGCTCCGCAGAGACGGAAAATACGCTGTCCGCAGACGCCGGGAAGAAGGACTGCTCGCGGGCATGTGGGAATATCCGAACTGTCCTGTGAGCGCGCTTCCCGTTCTGCCGAAGGAAGTGAGAGAGATCGGCACGGCAAAGCATATCTTCACGCATATCGAGTGGCATATGACCGGATATGAAGCCGAACTGGACGACAATACCGCTCTGCCGAGTGATATTCTGTGGGCAGCACCGGAGGAAATCTTCGGACAGTATGCCGTTCCGTCCGCGTTTGCGCAGTGGACAAAATATATCATGAAAGAAATCGAAAACCGATAACGGAAAGGACAGACAGATGGAACTGATTGAAAAAATGGTTGAGTCCGAGCTGCTGTACAACGGTGTGGTCGTGCATCTCTACCGCGATATTGTAGAACTTCCGAACGGAGGAACATCCGTGCGTGAATATGTAAAGCATATCGGAGCGGTCTGCGTGGTACCGATTACGGATGAGGGGGAAGTGCTCCTCGAAAGACAGTACCGTTATGCAGTAGATGAAATTCTGACAGAAATCCCCGCGGGCAAGCTCGATGCTCCCGGCGAAGACTGGGCACAGGCGGCTCTGCGTGAGCTGCAGGAAGAAACCGGCGCTGTTCCGCGTGAACTGATTGATCTCGGGGACTATTACGGTTCGCCGGCGATCATGGGCGAGAGAATCCGGATGTTCCTCGCACGGGGACTGACCTTCGGAGAACGGCATCTCGACGACGATGAATTCCTCGATACCTTCCGGATGCCGCTGGATGAAGCTGTGCGCGAAATTCTCGCCGGAAATATTCCCGACGGTAAGACGCAGGCAGGCGTTCTCCGTGCGGCGGCGATGCTTGGTAAACTGTAAATAAAAAGAATGGGGCTGTCGCAAGTATAAAAGTTTTGATCAAACTTTTTCAAAATGTTTGCCGAGGATGCGCAGCTCCTCAGTTGAAGGGGCAGAGCCCCTCATCGACCTCCGCAGAGGTCGAAATGCCCAAGACTTCCGAAA
>JAFQLN010000165.1 GCA_017414585.1 Clostridia bacterium
ACGCAAAGAAGTTCATCGACTGGTACTTCCGTCTGCCGCACCCGGTCAGAGTGGTTTCCTACGCGCTTCTGACTGCGATCATCATTATCTTCGGTGCGTACGACAATAAGGCATTCATTTATTTCCAGTTCTGAGAAAGGAAGGCTGAACGATGACAAAGAAAAAAACAATAATCGGTTATCTGATCTCGGGGCTGATCGTGATTCTGCTTACGGGAGCTATGGTTTTCGGAACCAATGCAGCAATGGAAGCCTTCATGGACTATGATGTCAAACTGGTGCAGGCTGCGGCTTTCCGTTCGGAACAGATGAAAAAAGCTGCCGAAGAAGGACAGAGTGCGGCGCTCCAGCTTCAGGCGGAAATCATGAAGCATGAACAGATGGAGCTCTTCTATCAGCAGAACAAAAACCGTACATACTACCATTACTACGGACAGTATTATGAGCTGTTCAACAATGTATACAACGCAGATACCCTGTTCATCGGAACATCGCACGCCTCCCACGGTGTGAATCCGCTGTATATCGAGGAAAATTTCCCGAACCGCTCCTTCTTCAACTTTGCGCTGAACGGATCTGTACCGTCGTACTATCTCAACTGGTACAACATCCTGAAAAGAGAAGCGAACTACCCTATTCCGAGAACGGTTATCTACTGCGTGGACTGGTTTATGTTCGATACCGGCTGGCTGTGGCGTCGTATTTCCTATGACGAACCTGCCGATATGCCGCTCGGTATGATGCGTGCGATCAAGAAAAAAGAAGAAGCATCACAAAATACCGGCACCGATCAGACAGGCGATGCATCCGGAGAAGATACGGCAGTCACCGAACAGAAGGAACTGACGATCCTTGAAAAGATCAAGGCTGCCAATCCGAAAAAGATCGACGATGTCATGACGGTTGTGCTGCAGTACTTCCCGGTATTCTCCTCCCGCGACCGTCTGCCTGAAATGTTCAGATGGATGCTCGGAGAAAAGCAGCCCATCCCCGCACCTCTGACAGAAGCGGAACTCGAAGAAATTGCCCAGAGCTATGAAGGCGATGCACAAATTCCCGTTTACGAGCACAACTACCTCAAGGATTCCGCACAGAATCTCACGCACCTTTACTATAAGGGCTATATTCCGTGGGATGTCAGATACGGCGGCGGTACCGGCGGCATGTCCTGCAATTACGCGGAAAGCGAATGGACTGCCTTCACCGCACTGATGGAAAAGTTCAAGGAAGACGGCGTTGAAGTTATCTTTGTAGAGATTCCGGAATATAACGCCAAGAACGCGGGCAGCCGGAAAAAGTACAACGAAAAAATTGCCGCATACGCAGAAGAAAACGGTATTCCGTTCCTCAACTACAATATGGAGCTGAAATCCGAAATCAACGACGATCACACGAACTATTCCGACTGGGGACACATGAATCTCGCAGGCAGTACGAAATTCTCGGAAATCCTTGGCGAAGATCTGAAGGAAGTCCTTGAAGACTGACGGAAGATTTGTGTGGTACAGTTTCGTATTACGGAACGGAATTTGACAACATTCCCCAATTTACATTGTTGGAACACTGTGATAAAATCAATAAAAATTTACCTGAAAGCAGGAGAATACTTATGAACAGCACGGAAAGAGTCAGAAATACCATTCTCGGCAAGCCGGTTGACCGTCAGCCCATTTACGGCTGGGTTTCCGCTAACCTGAGCAATGAAATCAGCGCACAGTACGGTTCTGTTGCCGCATTTGAAGATAAGTACGAATTTGATATGGCGCATATCTTCGGCGGTCCCGGTTCCATCCGCGGTGATCTTCTCAAGCGTCTGCGCGAAGAACACGGCGAAGTAACGCCCGATATTCTTGTGGAACAGGGCGATGACCTCTTTGCAGATCCGAACATTCTTGCGCACTATGACGGTATCAAAAACGCGATGAATTTCCACAAGGAACGCGGGCGTTTCTGCTACATCCAGACTCCCGGTTTCTTTGAACATTTCAACGGCATATTCGGTATCCAGAATCACCTCTGCTACCTCGCTATGTATCCCGATGAACTCGCGGAACTTTATGCAAGACAGGCAGAATGGACCGTTCAGTTTGCCGGTCACTGCATTGATATCGGTCTTGACATGATTCATATTTCCGATGACTGGGGCGCACAGAACGACCTGATGTTCAGCCCGGTTCTCTGGAAGGAAATCATCTACCCGAACATGAAGAAGGTTGTGGACTATGTTCACTCCAGAGGATGCCTTGCAAGCCTGCACTCCGACGGGTGCGTTGCGAAAGTTACTGACGGTCTGGTTGATATCGGCTTTAACTGCGTACATCCGTGGCAGGAAAACGCAGGTATGTCCTACGATGTTTATCTCGATAAGTATCAGGACAAGTTCGCTATCCTCGGCGGTATCTGTGTACAGTCCGCGATCGGCATTCTCCCGAGAGAAGAGCTGGAAAGCGAAATCCGACGCGTATTCCGTACCCTCAAGGGCAAGAGATGGATCTGCTGCACATCGCACTTTGTCCAGAACCACTGCTCCATGGATGATCTCAACTTTGCGTTCGACCTCATCTACAAGCTCGCAAGAGAATAATCAGACAAAAAGAAAACTGCTGCATGGTCCTTGTGCTGTGCAGCAGTTTTTGTCGTTTGATGGGATTTTACCGAAGTATCGTTAGTCCTCTCCGAGTTCCCACGGATCAATCTGATCGAATGCATCCGCAAGCGCTTCGGCTTTGGTGGGGTAGGGCATCGAATACTTCCCGCGCAGGACGGATTTGTAATGCCCGCGCTTGAATTTGTCCTCCAGAACGGTGATTATCTCGTTTTTGTACTTCACATATTCATTCCCGCGGCTGCTCCGTTTCAGGGGAGAGCGGATGAACTTTTCCCTGCGCGCCAGCCGGTTTTTGAAAGCGTTTTCACGTTCCTTCGCGCCTTCCGGATCACCTTCCATCCGTCCGGCACAGACGCATCCCGCGCCGATGGTCCGGTAATAGTCCGGATGCTTCATGATGTGCACATACCGGATGATCTGGTGTCCGCACATCCTGCATACACCGACCGGTTCGCCCAGATCGACAATGCCGGTGCAGACCCAGCCTTCATGCGGCACATCGTCCCGCTTCCAGAGATTTTCTTCCCCATCCGCAGCCTGTGCCCACTGTGCATTCCGATACCGCTTGGGCATTTCTTTCGGCTGATCAGCCGGCAGGTCGGTTTCTGCATCTGCGGATTCTGCTTCCGGAAGCATCGGAATCGTTTCCGGCGGAGCGGATTTTTCTTTTTTTACGGGCTTTTCTTCATTGACTGCCTTTTCTTCTGTAACTGTCGTGGATTCGGCGGTCAGCAATGTGTTGTCGGATGGGGGAAGGGGAAGTGTTTCCTGTGCGGTTTCATTGTTTTCCGGCGAAAAATCCGGTGCGGGTGCAGCCGACAGATCGGCAACTGTTTCTTCCATGCCTTCTTCGGCGATTTCAGGAGCTTCCTCCGAAATCGGTTCGGGAAGGGAGGGAGGCGGAAGTTCTTCCTTCAGGCGTTCTTCGGCTGCCTGTTTCATCTGTCCGAGATTCTGCCATGCATCAAAATCGTAGTCCATGCTGACCGGACGCCGCACACCGTTTTTGTCGAAAACAATGTAGTATACACTTTTTGCCGTGTCGATTTCCGTAATGATCCCGCGTCCGAATACGGGATGATGAACGACATCGCCGATTTTCCGGGAAGCTGCGGGGGAGGCGGCATTCTGACCGGGAAGGGCAGCGTCGGCAAGTTCTTTCGGGATCACGCCGATGCGCGTGTAATTCTGTTCGCCGATATCGTACAGAAAACGGGACGGACGCTTGGAGGCGTGATCGCTCGTTGTTCCTTCGGATTCGGTGAGATACAGCCGGCGCATGGCACGGGTGATGGCGACAAAGCAGAGGCGGCGTTCTTCTTCCAGTCCTTCATCCTTGCGTTCTTCCAGCGTGCGGCTGCTCGGGAAAATTCCTTCCGAAAAACCGCAGACAAAGCAGACCGGGAATTCCAGTCCCTTGGAGGCGTGAATCGTCATCAGCTTCACACGGTCGGCGTCTTCATCCGTTCCGCGGTCTTGTTCGAGTGCCGCCTGACGCAGATAGTCGTCGAGGGAGAAAAATTCCCCCCAATCCTGTTCTTTTTCCCAGACAGAACGCTTCATTTCCGTCAGGTTCTCAAGCCGTTCCATGCTGCCGTTTTCGCGGATGTAGGTTTCGTACCCGGAGCGGGTCAGAACCTCCTGCAAAAGTTCCGAGGCGGGTTTCGTCTGGGACATGGCACGCAGTTCTTCCATCAGAGAGACAAACTGCGCAGCTCCCGAACGGGAAAAGACACTGTCATCCGCGTGCCGCCGGAGTGCTTCATAGAGGGAGATATGTTCTTCTTCAGCCATGGCACGGAGCGCGGCGAGCTTTGCTTTCCCGAACGAACGGCGGGGCGTGTTGATGATCCGCTCGAAAGCGTCGTCATCATCCCTTGCAAGCAGCTTCAGGTAGGCAAGCGTGTCGCGGATTTCCATGCGTTCATAGAAGCGGACGCTTCCGTAAAGCTCATATGGGATGTTTGCCGCCATCAGTGCCTGTTCAATGAAGCGTGACAGGAAGGAGGCACGGTAGAGAATGGCAATCTGCCTGAATTCGGTCTTTTCAACAGTGACCAGCCGGCGGATTTCCTCCGTGATCCACTTTCCTTCCTCGGTTTCGTTTTTCGCGTGCAGATGAATAATATCAGCGCCCGCATCCCCGACAGTATAGAGATCCTTGGGAATGCGGTTTTTATTGTGCGCAATGAGGGTGTTGGCTGCGGTGAGGATTTTCGGGGTGGAACGGTAGTTGCGGTTGAGGAAAATAGTTTGTGTTCCGGGGAAGGTCTTGTCAAAGTCCACGAGGATGGACATATCCGCACCGCGCCATGCATAAATATTCTGATCGGGATCGCCCACGACGAACAGATTGCCGTGCTGCGCCGCAAGAGAACGGATCAGCCGCAGTTCCCGCTTGGAGGAGTCCTGAAATTCGTCCACCTGTATGTAATAAAGCCGTTCGGACCATTTTTCCTGTACTTCGGGGAAAGCGGAGAAAACCGCAAAGGTGAAGGATACGAGATCGTCAAAATCGAGCGCAAAGATTTTCTTCTGCTTTGCAAGATAGCGGCGGATGATTTCCTCCTCCAGTACCGTCACCGGCTGAACAGGGGAGACGGGCGGAACTTTCACAGCGGAAAAATCACCGGAAATCATCGCAGAGACATAGCTTTCATTTGATTTAAGACGGTGCACCGCATCGAGGATTTTTTCAAACGTGGCGCGGTCGAGCTTGATTTCCAGTTCCGTATAGATTTCGGAAAGGATTTTCCGCTGATCGCTTTCGTCGAGAATGGTGAAGCTCTTCGGATAGAACAGACGGTGGATGTCCTCCCGGAGCACACGGACGCAGAATCCGTGATAGGTGGTGATGAGGGAGTTGTCATAACCGTCTCCGATGAGCGCGCGCACACGCTTTTTCATTTCTCCCGCAGCCTTATTCGTGAAAGTGACGCAGAGAACATTGCCGGGATGGATGCCCGCCGCCTTGACGAGATAACCGTAGCGGTGTGTCAGCGTTTTGGTTTTTCCCGAACCCGCACCGGCGATAATACGGACATAGCCTTCCGTAGCCGTGACTGCGGAAAGCTGTCCTTCATTCAGTTTGTCAAACAGATCGTTCATGGCATCCTCCGATTCTGCACCAATCCCGGGGCGGGACAGTTTCAAAGATGAATCATTTTTCGGGTGAAGTGGATGCTTTCATTATACCACACATTTCTGCCGAATACAAACAGAATTTCGCTTTTGCGAAGAAATTTTCTTTGCCCGCTGTCCGTCTGCATACAGGCAGAAGATTTGCGCACGATTTGCACACAGACGGGTAAAAATCGTCTTCACCTTCCGGATTGACTTGACAAAAAACAAGGTCGGTTGTATAATTATCATAGGTTTTTATAACCATCCGGCAAAAACAGGAAAGGAGACCGGAGTTTATGAATATTCTGCACCTGAAATACGCTGTGGAGGTAGCCCGCGCCGGCTCCATCAATAAGGCGTCCGATGTGCTGATGATTGCACAGCCGAATCTGAGCCGTGCCATCAAGGAACTGGAAAGCGACCTTGGCATCACGATTTTTGACCGCTCGGCAAAAGGAATGATGGTCACGCCGGAAGGGGAGGAATTCCTCGGCTACGCGAAGAAAATTCTCGATCAGATCGACGATGTGGAGTCACTGTATAAAAACGGCGCACCTGCCAAGCAGAAGTTTTCGATATCCGTCCCGCGTGTAAGCTATATCGCGGAAGCGTTTGCGCAGTTCTCGATGAAGATCACAGCCGATCCCGCGGAGATTTTTTATAAGGAAACCAACGCCCTGCACGCAATCAACAATATTTTTCTGTATGATTATAAGCTCGGCATCGTCCGGTATGCGGAACAGTACGACCGCTATTTCAAGGATCTGCTGGATGAAAAAGGTCTTCAGTACGACCATGTAACGGACTTCACCTACAAGCTCATCATGCACCGCTCCAGTCCGCTGGCGCAGCTCGACTGCATCCGTTTCTCGGATCTGCTTTCCCATATCGAAATCGCTCATGCCGACCCGTATGTTCCGTCGCTTCCGTTTGCGGAAGTCAAAAAGGAGGAACTGCCCGAAGATATCCAGCGCCGGATTTTCGTATTCGAGCGCGGAACGCAGTTCGATCTGCTTGCGGCAAACAGCGAGACCTTCATGTGGGTGTCGCCCGTACCGGAAAAACTGCTCAACCGGTATGAACTGGTACAGAAGGAATGCGCGGATCACGACAGAATCTACCGCGATCTTCTCATTTACCGCAAGGATTACCGCTTTTCAAAGCTCGACAGAATGTTTGTTGATGAACTGTACGCGGCACGGGAGCAGTATCTCTGAAGTCTAACCCATTCTCACGGAGAAGTTTTATGTATACCATTGTAAGAAAAAAAGTCCTGAACCCGACCGTTGTCCAGATGGAAATTGAAGCGCCTCTGGTCGCAAAAAAAGCAAAGCCCGGTCAGTTTATTATCCTGCGGGTCGATGAAGAGGGAGAAAGAATTCCGCTTACCGTCGCAGGAACGCGCCCTGAAGAAGGGACGGTCAAAATTATTTTTCAGATTGTCGGCGCAACCACCGCAAAGCTGAACGAAAAAGAAGCGGGAGACGCGCTCGAAGACTTTGTCGGTCCGCTCGGAGAAGCGACACGCACGGACGGAATCGAAAAAGTCTGCATCATCGGCGGCGGCGTCGGATGTGCGATCGCTATGCCCGTTGCACAGGAATTCTCCCGTCTCGGCGCACACGTCACGAGCATCATCGGCTTCAGAAACAGCGATCTTGTAATTCTGGAAGAAGAATTTGCAGCCTGCTCCGACTGTCTTGTACTCATGACCGACGACGGATCATACGGACGGGAGGGAAATGTCACCGTACCGCTGACGGAAATGCTCGCCGGAGGCGAAACCTTTGACCGCATCATTGCCATCGGTCCGCTTGTCATGATGAAGTTTGTGGTTGCCGCGGCAAAGCCCTACGGTGTGCCCGTGACCGTGTCGATGAACCCGATCATGATCGACGGAACCGGTATGTGCGGCGGATGCAGACTGACACTCACGCGGGACGGACAGAAAATCACAAAATTCGCCTGTGTGGACGGTCCCGATTTCGACGGATACGAAGTCGATTTCGACGAAGCGATGTCGCGCGGCAGAATGTATGCCGATTATGAACGCCATGTCTATGAAAAAACCTGCAATCTTATGAAAAAGGCGTAAAGAAGGAAAATCCAATGGCAATCAATCCCAAAAAACACGAAATGCCCACCCAGAAGCCCGATGTGCGCGCACATAATTTCGATGAGGTGGCTGTCGGATATACGGAAGAAACGGCAGTGGCGGAAGCAATGCGATGCCTGAACTGCAAAAATAAGCCCTGCGTGAACGGATGCCCGGTGAATATCCGGATTCCGGATTTCATTCGGAAAATCTGCGAACGGGACTTTGAAGGCGCGTATCAGGTGATCGTGCAGTCATCGTCCCTGCCGGCAGTCTGCGGAAGAGTCTGCCCGCAGGAAACCCAGTGCGAAGCCAAATGTACACTCGGAGCAAAGTTTGAACCTGTTGCAATCGGGCGTCTCGAACGCTTTGTCGCCGACTGGCATAACGAACACAGCACGGAAGCCCCCGCGAAACCGGAAGCAAACGGACACCGTGTCGCTGTAGTCGGATCGGGACCGTCCGGACTCACCTGTGCGGGCGATCTGGCGAAAAAAGGATATGCGGTTACGGTATTTGAAGCTCTGCACACAGCTGGCGGCGTACTCGTCTACGGGATTCCCGAATTCCGTCTGCCCAAACGCATTGTTGCCCGTGAAGTGGACGGACTCCGCGCACTCGGCGTGAAAATCGAAACCAATGTCGTCATCGGCAAAACGCTTACGGTGGATGAGCTGTTTGCGATGGGCTTTGAAGCTGTCTTCATCGGCTCCGGTGCAGGACTGCCGAATTTCATGAACATCCCCGGAGAATCGCTCAAGGGCGTATACTCCGCAAACGAATATCTGACCCGCTCCAATCTCATGAAGGCGTACAGGGAAGATCCGGATACGCCGATTATGAAAGGCGGACGGGTGGCTGTTGTCGGCGGCGGCAATGTCGCCATGGACGCAGCAAGAACTGCCCTTCGGCTGGGGGCACAAAAGGTGTACATCGTATACCGCCGTTCGATGGATGAGCTTCCCGCCAGACGGGAGGAAGTCGAACACGCCGCAGAGGAAGGCATTGATTTTTGCCTGCTTACCAATCCCGTCGAAATCCTCGGATACAAAAATCCCGACGATGCACGAGACCCGAAAAACGGATTTGTGACAGGTATGCGCTGTATCCGGATGCAGCTCGGAGAACCGGACGAACGCGGACGCCGCAGTCCCGTTCCCGTGGAAGGTTCGGAATTTGAGCTTGCAGTCGATACCGTCATCATGGCAATCGGCACATCCCCGAATCCGCTGATCAAGAATACGACTGCGGGTCTGGAAGTCAACAAACGCGGCGGCATCATCGTCAGCGAAGACGGTTTGACCTCCCGTGAGGCGGTTTATGCCGGCGGTGACGCAGTTACAGGGGCTGCAACGGTTATTTCCGCCATGGGTGCAGGAAAGACAGCCGCACAAGCAATTGACACGTATCTTTCAAACCGCTGATCCATGATCACAACCCAGCGGAGGAAGTATGAAACTCTATATATGTACCAATTCATCCAGCGAACTGCACCGTGCTTCGGCAAGAGCGTGCATTGAAAAGCTGTGCGGAAACTGCCGCGCCTCCTTCTCCATGCCCCCGGACGACTGCCGCAATCTGTACGACGGCTCGGACCGGTACGCAGGCACGCCGGACGGATGCGATTATATCGTCGGAATCGGCGGGGACGGAACGCTTCTCCGTGCGGCGCAGGCGGCACTGACCGTCAGAAAACCCCTGCTCGGCATCAATAACGGAAGACTCGGTTATCTCTGCGCGGCGGGGATGGCGGATGTACAGCGATTTGACGAACATACCTTTGAAAAAATGCCGCACACGGAGCAGACGCTGCTCTCCTGTACCGTCGGGGACCGGTCGTATACCGCGCTCAACGATGTGGTGGTGACAAAAACCAATATGGGCGTGAGCGTGCAGCTGGAAGTCCACCTTGGCGGGCGTATTCTCGCACAGTGGCGGTGCGACGGCGTGATTATCTCCACCCCGACCGGCTCCACGGCGTACAATCATTCCGCAGGCGGACCGAAACTGCTCGGGAATGTGCCGTGCTTTGCCGTGACGCCCATCTGTCCGCATAACGGCGGAACGCATTCCATTGTCGTGCGCGACTGCGATCCTGTGACGGTGGTGATTACGGAGCGCACAAACAAACGCGGATATGTGTATGCCGACGGTGTGCTCTGCGGGGAAATCAACCGCACGGTGACTATCGGCAAAGCCGCAGAAACCCTGACGCTTCTCACACGGGATCCCTCGTGGATCTGACATAAGAATACGAAAAAACAATCTGTACCATTTACAGAAAGGATATTTTCATGAAAAAGATTACGATCATCGGCACCGGGAGTGTCGGCTCCACGATTGCGTATACACTGACGGTTTACGGACTTGCTCAGGAAATCGTCATGATTGACATCAATACGGAAAAAGCACTCGGCGAAGCGCTCGATATCCGGCAGGGGCTTCCGTTCTGTACACCCTGCTCCATTTATGCGGGAAGCTACATGGACGCGGTGGATTCCGATATCGTGATTATCACATCCGGTGTTGCGCGCAAGCCCGGTCAGACCAGACTGGATCTTGCCCAGACCAATGTGGATATTCTCAAAACCATCATTCCGGAAATCACCAAATATGCGCCGACCGCTACCTACATCCTCGTATCCAACCCGGTCGATATTCTTACATATACGTTCTGCAAGTGCTCCGGCATCCCGGAAGAAAAAATCATCGGCTCCGGTACGATTCTGGATACGGCACGTCTGCGCGCACGCATTTCCGAACATTACTCCATCAACCAGAAGAACGTACACGCCTATGTCCTCGGCGAACATGGGGATTCCTCATTCATCCCGTGGTCGGTCTGCAATGTTTCCAACGTGCCTGTGCAGGAATATCCCGATTCACTCGTCAATGCAAAGGGTCTGTACCGTCCTTTGGATAAAGAAGCGGCGGAACTGTACGTCAGAAAATCCGGCGGACGTGTCATCGAACGCAAAGGCGCGACATTCTATGCGGTTTCTGTTTCGGTCTGCCATATCTGCAAATGTCTGAACAGCGGCATGGATACCACCATGACCATCTCCACCATGATGCACGGCGAATACGGAATCAGCGATGTCTGCCTGAGCACACTTGCTCTCGTCGGCGCAAACGGCATCCAGAGCAAGGTTCTTCTCCCCTTGAACGAGGAAGAAACCGCCCTGATGCGAAGAAGTGCGTCGTGTCTGCGGGAGATTATTGAACAGGTCCGTATCTGAGGCGGCAGAAAAACGGAAGAAACCGGAGTAAAAATCATGTCCATAGAAAGAGTACGTGCGTATTTCCGTGAAAAAAACATGGAAGAACGCATTCTGGAATTTGACCAGTCCAGCGCAACGGTGGAACTGGCGGCACAGGCTCTCGGCTGTGAAGGAAAGCGCATTGCCAAGACCATGTCGTTCAAAATCGGCGCCGCGCCCATTCTGATCGTCACAGCGGGAGATGCGCGGATTGATAACGCGAAGTATAAAGCAAGATTCGGCACCAAGGCGAAAATGCTCACTCATGAGGAAGCCGCAGAGCTGATCGGTCATGCAGTCGGCGGTGTCTGTCCGTTTGCTGTGAACGATGGCGTGACGGTATACCTCGATGAATCGCTGAAGCGATTTGAAACGGTGTTCCCCGCGTGCGGAAGCTCGAACAGCGCGATTGAGCTGACCATTGCCGAACTGGAAGAATATTCGCAGTATACCGAGTGGGTGGACGTCTGCAGGCTGCCCGAATAAAAGAGAATAACAGAAAAATGACCGGAATTTGAAATGCACCCCAAAAGTTAGACGATATGATATAATAAATCATAACGCCAAACAGGGGGTGCATTTTTCATGCCTAAAGGAAAGCCGAACAAAAGATACACAGGAGAATTCAAACAGATGGTAGTGG
>JAFQLN010000166.1 GCA_017414585.1 Clostridia bacterium
ATAGCAACGGCTTTGTGTCCCCACTTTGCGGCGCGTTTGACCAGTACCTGCACATCGGTGATACCGTCCATGGAGGACATGGCGGTATGTAAATGCAGCTCGACACGCTTTTCATCGGCGGTATCCTTGCGTTCCGTTTTTGGGCGGCGCATGATATTCTTCGGATTCATGGTCATCTCATGCTCAAAGTTGTTGTAGATGAGTTGACCCTGTACAAGTACGTTGTCGCCAACCTTGAGTGCTTTGACGATGGGCTCCGCCTCCGCTTTGCTCATGGGGCGGGATACGCGCAGCGAACTGGTCTGGTCGGTGATATCAAAACTGATGATGTGCAGATCACGGCTTTCAAATTCGCGGTGATTGACGGCAAAGATTTCGCCTTCAACGGTGACAAATCCGAGATCAATGTTCAAATCGCGGATCTTTAGAATCTCTTCTTCATAGGGCTTGCCCATGATGAGATCCTCTTCCTTTTCGATTTTGATCGATTTTTTCATGGGACGGCGGAATTCGCTCTTCTTTTCCTGCTTTTCAGACGCTTTTTTCGGCGCGGGAGCAGGACTCGATACGGCTTGCGGTATTGAACTTGCCGCTTCCTGACGCGCTTCTTCGGCGCGCTGTGATGCTTCTTCATAGGAAAAGTCAGTCATGCCGCCGAATGTGACGAGGGTACGGAGTCCGAACTCCTCGGCGAGAATTTTTTCCATTTCGCGGTTGCAGCCGGCATTGTTTAAAAAATCCGCGCCGCCTTCCCGCAGCAGGACAGTCAGCTTGCGGCGATCTTCGGAGAAGGTACACTTTGCACCGTCGAGGAATCCGTTGGCAGACGGATACAGTTTTTTAATGCGTTGGCAAAGCGCTGTGAGATAGTCTGCGGTCAGAAGTTCTGCCGGATAGGTTACTTTGATGCGGAAACTGTTGACGCCGAAGTGCGCGGCGCAGGCGACTTCCAATTCTCCGAGAAGTGCGCGATCGCATAACGAATCAAGCTCCGCTTCAATTACGATGGAGCCTGTTTTTCGATCACCGCCGATGGCGCGTACATGGATGGCACGATATAACGCGGCAAGGTGTTCTTTTGGCGTAAAGCCGCGCAGGAGATTTGGCAGAGGTGTTGTCATTTGACACATTCCTTTTCTTTTGCGATATGTTCGGCAAGCGCAACGAAGGTATCCACAAGTTCTGCTTCCGGTACCTTTTTGAGGATCTCGCCGTGGGAGAAAATCAGTCCCACTCCGTCACCGCCGGCCAGACCGACGTCCGCATCACGGGCCTCGCCGGGTCCGTTGACGGCGCAGCCCATGACGGCCACCTTCATCGGAACGCGGATGTGGGAAAGACGCTGCTCAACTTCCGCTGCAATGCGGATGATATCGATTTTTGTTCTGCCGCAGGTGGGGCAGGATACAAACTGCACGCAGTTTTTGTAGGCACCGACTGCTTTTAAGATATCGTATGCCGCTTCGACTTCGTAAAGCGGATCGTCGGTCAAGGAGACACGGATCGTATCACCGATTCCCATGGCGACCAGTCCGCCGATGCCGGCTGCGGATTTGATGATGCCCATTTTACGTGTACCTGTCTCGGTAATACCGACGTGCAGCGGATACTCCCGTGCTTCGCTCATGAGGCGATACGCCGCAATGGTATTGGGGACATCGCTTGCTTTCAGCGAAATGCAGATATCGTCAAAATCCAACTCTTCCAGAATCGTTACATGACCAAGGGCACTGTCAACCATGGCCTCCGGTGTCGGAGCACCGTATTTTTCAATGAGAGGACGTTCCAGAGATCCGCCGTTGACACCGATGCGGATGGGGATGCGCCGCGCTTTGCAGGCATCCACGACCTGACGGACGCGGTCACGGTCACCGATGTTGCCGGGATTGATGCGGATCTTGTCGATACCGGATTCGATACAGGTCAGTGCGAGCCGGTAATCGAAATGAATATCCGCAACGAGGGGAATGCGAATGCGTGTCTTAATATCGCGGACAGCTTCCGCTGCCTGCCGATCCGGCACTGCGACACGGATGATTTGGCAGCCGGCTTCGGTAAGTGCATCGATCTGACGCACCGTAGCGTCGACATCACGGGTATCGGTATTGCACATACTCTGTACGGAGATCGGTGCGTTTCCGCCGACAGATACATTTCCAACCTGAATCTGATGTGTGTATTTTCTCATAGAATTTTCTCCTTAGTGGGGGATGAGCCGCAGAATATCGTTGCAGACAACAAAGAACATCAGCGCAAGCAGCAGTACAAAGCCTGCCATGCTGACATAGGACTCAAATTTCTGGTTGACGGGTTTTCGGAAGATCAGTTCATACAAAACAAAAATGACACGTCCGCCGTCCAGTGCGGGAAACGGCAGAAGATTCATCACGGAGAGATTGATGGCAATGAGTGCCGCCAGATACCAGAAATCCGGCATGGATTGTTTTGCGGTATCGCTCATCATGGCGGTGATGCCGACAACGCCGGAAATCTCCGTGACTTTGACGGTGCCGCGGAACATATCGCCGAGACTGACAATGACAAGCCGCACCATATTAACGGAGTTAAACCATGAAAGCTTCAGATTTTCAAGAAAATTAAGCTCTTTTGTAACAAATCGGAATCCGTAATAGCTAACTTCCCGTCCTTCTTCGATATAGACC
>JAFQLN010000167.1 GCA_017414585.1 Clostridia bacterium
GCAGAGTTTCCCCGCCAGAAGCACACGCACATGATTCTGCTTCTGGACGACGCGAGCGAGCTGCACTTCATCGACCAGCGCCGCTTCGGGCGCTTCTGGTATCTGCGGCCGGGCGAGTCCGACTCCGTCACCGGCATGGACGGACTGGGGCCGGAGCCGTTCGATCCCTGTCTTACCGGTGAATTTCTGCGCGCAAAACTCGCAAAATCCCGCCGCGCGATCAAGGATTGTCTGCTCGACCAGTCCGTCGTCGCCGGCATCGGCAACATCTACAGCGACGAGGCTCTGTTTGCCGCAAACATTCTCCCCTCTCGTCCCGCCTGCTCTCTGAGCGACGCGGAATGGGACGATCTGGCGTTAAAGATTCCCGTCGTCATGCAGACCGCCATCGACGGCAATGCGATCTCCGCGGAGGATTACCTCGCCGGCATGGGTCGCGACTACCGCAACACGCCGCTTTTCAAGGTTTACGGGCGCGGCGGCGAGCCCTGCAAGCGCTGCCTGACGATTCTCGAGACTGCCCGCATCGGCGGCAGAACAAGCTGCTTCTGTCCGTTCTGCCAACTGTAAACGGACAAAATGCCAGCTGTATCTTCCGGATGCGGCTGGTCCACCACTCCCGCACAGAGAAAAACATCCCCGACATTCATGTTGTCGGAGATGTTTGCTTTGCGTGCCTCAGATCTGTACGGATATGCCCCTTTCCGGACCGACAGTTCCAACCTCTCAGAGAATGTAGTCCGTGATACAGTCGTACCAATGGACATAAGTGACGCCGTTTACCGTGATCCTTTCATTCTCCGGCAGCTGTTCGCTCCACAACTGCTTATAGTGATCAATCGCCCAGTCATCGCGGTTGTATCTGCGCCACAAGATCGTTTTTCCGTCCTTGTCCAGAAACTGTTCGGAAACAACGCCGCAGTTATAGGTTTCAACATCCATTACACAGACCGTATCGTAGCTCTTGCCGCCGATGGTAACGGTGTATCTTCCGACAATATCCAGCAGGAACGCCTTGTCTGCACTCGTAACTTCGTTTCCGGTTCTGTGAATATCGCCCTTGACCGTCAGATTCGTCTCGTTGCCGCAGTTATCTTCGCCGAATCCCCAGTTGGGCATGAATTCGTCGCCGTCCAGAAAGGTGATGTAATTGCGCACGTCTCCATCGTTTCTGAGCGTTGCAAGATAGCGACAATGTGTGTCCGTGAGCTGCGCGACAAAGGTTCGGTTGACCACTTCATCCTTTTTTGAATAAGAAGCCTCCCTTGCCGTGAGTTCAACGCCTTCAATGCCATGAACCTTTGCCTTGCCCGTAACCTGCATATCGTAAATATAGCTGCATTTGCGGGAAGGAATATCGTACATGCCCCAGGACAGCTTTTCGCCGAGCTTTGGAACCAGGAACCATCCCATCAGTTCTTCCCACTTGACGGAGAAAGGCGCTTCGGCACTTGCTTCAATGGTGTATTTGGGAATAAACGCGGGCAGTTTCTTCATATCGGTTTCTCCTTTCATCGTCCCGGTGTGATATGGATAGCTGTTTTTGAAATTCTGTTTTGCCGTATGCAGTCTGCTTTTGACCGTTCCGAGCGGAATATTCAGCTGCTTGGCAATTTCGGCCTGCGGAAGTTCTTTCCAGAAGTATAGATACAAGATCTGCTTATCTTTGTCTCCCAGCAGTTCCATCGTTTCCCGTACGGCAGGAACGACCGAAACACCGTATCTGCTGTGCGAAAGCTCACTTTCCGTGATCGCATCGATCGGAATCTCATACCGGACTGCTTTCCTCTGGACATAATCGTTGCACTTGTTTCGAGCAATGCTGATAATCCACGCCTTGAAAGAATCCCTGTTTTTCAGCTGATAAAACTTTTTATAGGCCGCAATGTAGACTTCCTGCAGGATGTCGTCTGCATCGACTTTGGAATTCATGCGGAATCTGACAAAGCGTTCCACGGAGACCCGCTCCGCTGCCAGCAATTTTTCAAACGCTTCCATATCATCACCC
>JAFQLN010000168.1 GCA_017414585.1 Clostridia bacterium
ATTTCGACTGAAGTTTCGCGCAGCGATACTTCTGCGGACGTCGATGAGGGGCTCTGCCCCGTCAAACCCCGCAAACTTTTGAAAAAGTTTGATCAAAACTTTTATACTTGCGACAGCCCCCTTTTCTTTATTTTTCCATAAATCCGTGCATACTTCCGAGGATCGTGCTGATCACCGCCGCCGCTGTCACAGCAATCACCGGAACGGACAGCATATAATACGCGCCGCGCAGTCCGTTGTTGTGCACCCAGAAGTCACCGGCGGAATAAAGATATTCCCACACAGCGCACACAGCGCCACCGATCAGATACGGGCATATCCGGAAAGTTCTGCGCCGGATTTTTGCAAGAAGACCGTGCAGAAGACAGACCAGCAAAAACAGAACAAGTGCATAAAGCATCATGGTCACATCACGGCTGATGATATAGTTCATACATCCTCCTTCAGAATCATCACAAGAAACCACAGACATCCAGCAAACACCGGAAGAATCGCCGCTGTCCAGAAAACGAGGATTCCATCCGTTCCGTACGTACACAGCAGAAAAGTTCCCGCACATCCGAAGACTGTCAGCAAAGCATACACCAGTCCTGCCGTTCTGCTGACGGTGCGTTCCTCCGTTCTGCACTCGTACCGATAAATCAGCCAGAAAAAGCCGAAAACAAGACAGTCGTACAGAAGCAGAATCGCGGTCCATGACCATCCAGCCTCACGCAGACAGATCACAATGACGAACGCGGGGAACAGAAGTATCCACTCCATCCGTCATTCCTCTTGCCGCCATTCAAGTACATCCCCCGGCTGGCATTCGAGTACCGCGCAGATTCTGTCAAGCGTCTCAAAGCGCACAGCCTTTGCACGGCCGTTTTTGAGAACCGACAGATTGGCAACCGTGATGCCGACCCGTTCGGACAGTTCTGTCAGGCTCATTTTCCGCTTCGCAAGCATCACATCGAGGTTTACGATAATCATCCCGCCCCTCCTTATATCGTCATGTCGTTCTCTTCGCGGATCGCTGCCGCTTTGAGAATCAGGTGGGACAGTGCCGCAGAGCAGACGGAAATCGCCAGTCCCGCGATGATGAGAAAGAGTGAAAACATACACAGCGGGAAAAACCAAAGAAATGCTTCCCGATACACAAGCACAATGAGAGTCATGCCGAGCGCGAAATAGATCACGTCTCCCAGCGCAAGTCCCGAGATAATTTTCATGCATTTTGCGTTGATTCTGGAGAATGAATTATCCCGACCGATCTCCGAAGCAATCTTCCACGCAAAGACAAGGGATGCAAAGCACGGTACGCCCGTTCCGAGAAGAAAGATGAGCACCGGATGATACAGATGGTCCTCTACTTCACGGATAGAAGACGCGACCATCGGAACGATCAGCCCATACAGCCACACCCCGACAAGTGCGACGACGACAATAACGGCTTTGAGCCAACAAGACAATGTTTTCTGTGACATAAAAATCTCCTCCCAAGGTATTTTCTGTAACTGCATTATACCACGGAGGAGATTGTTTGTCAATATCATTTTATCGTTTTTCGATATGTTTTTATCATTTAACGATCATCCTGCATTTCTTTTTAAAGACCATAACCGACAAGAAGCAGATCCCCCCTGCCCAAAACGCGGTGATAATCACGGAAAACAGCAGCCCCTCTGCAGTGAGGGAAACGGCTGCCCTTGCCGCACGTACTGCATGATAAAACGGCAGAATCCGGCAGATAGAAAGCCACACACCGCCCAGAGCATCGACATCCATCCAGATGCCGCCGAGCATGGATGCTGCAGAAATGATCACGGACGCTACACCGGGTGCGCTTTTCACGCCAAGCAGACATCCGAACAGAAAGCCGAGTGCAATGAAAAAGACTGCTGACGGCAAACAGACCAGCATGGCTGCAAAAATCCCATGCAGAGGGAGCGCTTCCCCCTGCACAGCGGACAGAATCCATCCGGCGGCATAGGTAATCACACCCTGCAGAGCGGCGAGCAGGAGCACCGGGAGAAGATATCCCGCGAGAAACTCCCACGTCCGCATCGGAGAGACTGTCACCCGCATCAGAAAACCGTTTTCCCTATCAGATGCAAGGAGAAGTGCGGTGAACAGCGTAAGAAATGTCAGTCCGAACACGCTGATCCCGGGTACCAGAGAGACCGGTTCAAAAAGCGTCATTCCCGCCTCTTCCGGGATAGATGCGTTCACAATTGTCATGATTCCGAGCATAACAAGCGGAAATCCGAGTGCAAACAGGTACGAAAGCGGGTCGCGTATCAGTTCCAGAAAAACGCGGTTTGCAAAAGCAAAAATCCGTTTCATCGTGCTTCCTCCTTCTGTGCAAGCCGGATAAATACATCTTCCAGCCGTGCATCTGTGTCAGCATCCGCCAGACCGCACAGCTCAGCGAATGTCCCGGCAGCACAAAGCCTTCCGTTCACCAATACACCGATCCGGTCGGACAAAAGCTGTGCTTCTTCCATATAGTGCGTTGTCAGCAGTACTGCCATATTCCGCTCCTTCTGCAGAGAACGGATGAAAGTATGCAGGTTTCGTCTTGCAAGCACGTCCAGACCGAGAGTCGGTTCGTCCAGCAACAGAATCCGCGGTTTACCGATGAGCGCCATGCCGATCGACAGCCGGCGCTGCAGTCCTCCGGAGAGCATTTTTGCACGTTTCTTTCTATGTTCTTCCAGTCCGAGACGGAGCAGCATCTCTTCCGTGTGTGCCGATGCCGACTCCACACCGTACAAATCCGCCATCAGCAGCAGATTTTCTTCCGCTGTCAGATGCATGGCAAGGGCATTTTCCTGCGGTGAATAACCGAGAAGACGCGCCGCCTCCGGTGATCCGGCACGGTATCCGCAGATTTGTGCCGAACCGCTGTCCGCTTTGAGCAGTCCTGTAAGAATACGGATTGCCGTGGTTTTTCCGGCTCCGTTGATGCCGAGCAGAGAGAAAATCTCCCCCTTGCGGACATCGAACGACACGCCGCCGAGCGCCTTTGTCTCCCCAAAAGATTTTGTCAGATTCCTGACGGTCACAGCATAATTTTCGGAAAAGTATGTCTCCATGTTCAATCTTCTTCCTCCTCTGCGTCTATAAGGAACTGATCGCTTGTGAGCTTCATCAGCGCAATGCCGCGGTCAATGTCTCCGAGCACGACCAGATAGTCCCCTGCCCGCAGATCGAAGACTTCTCTGCACTTTTTCGGAATGCTGATCTGTCCGCGTTCCGCCAGACGCACAGCTCCGAACACGAATTTCCCCCCGCTGCCTCCCTGCGTTTCTGTTCCTGCCAGTCTGTTCAGACTCACACCGAGAACGGATGCCAGTTTTGCCGCCAGTGCGAGATCCGGACTGCTTTCGCCGGCTTCCCATTTGGCGATGGTCTGTCGGGACACGCCGATTTTTTCCGCCGCCGCTTCCTGTGTCAGCCCCGCTTCTTTGCGCATCTGCAGGATATTTTCACCGATTGTATTCATGTTTTTTCCTCTCTGCTATTCTTTTTTATACCATTCTATCACAAAACAAACCGGAATTCCATCCATGAAAGCAGACATTTTGTGTTCGTTTTTGTTGCGCATCTTCATCTATGGCGGCGTTGACAAAACCGTGTCCGTGTGCTACAATACAGAAAAAGAAAGGCGGAACGAATCATGATTATGGATATACACGCACACACCTATTATTCCTTCTGCGGGCAGGACGATCCGCGGGTTGTTCTGGATGCGGCTGTTGCCGGAGGAATCGAACTGTTCGGCTTCTGTGACCATAATTACGGCATCGGAAACCGAAAAAAAGAATATTTCGATCTGCTGTCGTCTCTGCGGGATGAATATGCGGACAGAATCCGTCTCCTGCGCGGCATTGAGCTTTCCACCGTCAACAACTGCTGGCTCGGCGAGGATGAGGATATCTCCATGTTCGACTACTGCCTTGTGGAGCACATCGACCAGCCTGCCAGCTGTGTCGGGATGAACATCTTCGACTACAGCCGCCGACTCGGATGCAGAACCGGCATTGCACACACCGATCTCATCAGTTTGGCAGAACGGCTCGGCGAAGATCCCGTCGGATTTCTGCACCGCTTTGCGGAAAACGGCATCTTCTGGGAAATGAACGTCTCCTGCGACTCTGTCCATCACTGGCGCGAGCATCCCTATGTTCTGCGGTTTCTTGGTGACAAAAAAGAACAGAACATTGTCCGCGCGTCCGGCATCGAAGTCAGTGTCGGATTTGACGGGCACCGTGTTGCGGATTACAGCCCCGAACGGGTCAAGCGGATGTGCCGGCTTCTGGAAGAGCTGCATATTCCGATGCCGGTATTCTGAACGCGGATTGTACTTGAAAACTTCATACATAGAAAAAGGGCATACCGTCATGGAGCTGTTCATCCATGCGGCTGTCCTTTTGTGCTGTTATGATATTTTTCGTACCGCTGTCAGGTCATGGTAACCGGTACGATTTCGTCACCGTCGAATTCCATAATGTCAATGCAGAGCATCCGGTGACCGGGTTCGAGATCTCCGATGGTGCGGCGGTGATAAACAATCAGCCATTCGTCCGTACCGGGGATCTGAAGATAACCGTGGTGTCCCGGGCCGTTGGCAATATCGGACGATGAAAGCACGGTTTTCCCTTTGGGACTGATCGTAAGCGGATCGGTACTGCTGCTTGTCGCAACGTGATATGTTCCGTTCGTCCAGCCGCCTTCCGACCACATGAAGTGATACACGCCGTTTCTCTTGAGCATACACGGCCCTTCGACATATCCTTCCGGCGTAATCGGCTTGAAAATCGTGCCGTCTTCATGCGGAATAAAACCGTCCATCGTCTCGTTCATCACAGCGACATTGCAGTGGCTCCAGCCGCCGTAGTACAGGTAGATCGTACCGTCGTCATCCTTGAAAAGATGCGCGTCGATCGGCTGTGCCTTATGATGGAAGCGGTCTACAAGCGGATGACCGAGATACGCCTTGAACGGGCCTGCGGGAGAATCGGAAACGGCAATTTCCAAGCCTCCTATCATATCATCGTTCTGGATGTCGTTCGATGCAAAAATCAGATAGTATCTGCCGTTCTTTTCGATGATGGTCGGCGCCCAGACAGCTCTCCAGATATGCCCAAAGCCGCTCATGTCGATGATGCTCTCATGCTTCTCCCAGTGAACAAGGTCTTCGGAAGAAAAGGCATCAAGATTCATCTGATCCTCGTACCGCGTAAACGAACGGGTAACATAGATATAATACTTTCCTTCGTAAAAACGTGCTTCCGGATCTGCGTAATATCCGTCAACGATGGGGTTCACAAATTTCCTCATAACTTTATCTTTTCTCCTTAAAAAAACTATTTTACACCCGGCTGTCGTACTGTTCCAGCAGTTCCCGGACTGTCGTTTTCTGATCCGCCTGTTCATACGGCAGGAATGTTTTTTCGGAATGAATCCATTCCACTTCCAGATCCGCCATTTCATTGTACAGCGCATTGGCACGCCAGGTTTCTCTGCCATATACCAGCGGCAGACCGTCTTCCGAATATTCTTCATCCTTTTCGAGAATATCTTTCATCTTATCAAAGAAGAAAGACCAGCGCATTTTATAGTACTGTCCGATGAGTCCTGACCATTCACGCCACGAATAGTCAAAGATATGCGGATTGTCGTCCTTCCCCCAGATCGTTACAAGTGCTGCGGCATTGTATCCGTACAGTGCCTTTTCCGCTTCCGTTTCTCCGTGCCGTACAGCATCGGAAACCCATTTGTCAAAACGGAATTCTTCTCTGCCATAGAGGAGTCTGTCCATATCGTCGAGCATCTGTAAAAACTGTCCGCTGAGAAGGTCAAACTTCTGCGCATCCCGGTCGTAAAAGGCTTTCGCTGTATCCTTATAAAGGAAATATGCATAGTCACTGAGATACTGTCTTGTGATATCGGTAATATCATAGAGATAACCGTCCGTTTCGCTGTCCGTATCCAGAAGCAGGGACGCCGCGCGTTTCAGTTCTTCGATATCGTAGGCAAACGAAAATCCGTCGTTCGGTCCGGATTTTTTCAGGTTAAGGGCGGGACGGGCACAGACAGCGGAACTTGTTTCCACACCGTCGGTATTCCGTGCATACACAGTCCTCAAAAGAATATCCCATGCCTGCCGTGCGTTTTTGTCGTAAGTACCGTATCGTCTGAGAATGTAATCGTCCAGCCATGCATCCAGATCGACGGGTTCCGTGCGTGTCAGCATTTCAAACGCGAGCGCATAATACACCGGATTCTGCCCGATGCCTTCCATAAACAATCCGGTTCCGACTGCATTGGGGGCAATTTCTTTTGCAGCGGCATAGCGGTTTTCTGCCTGCGCCCGTAAATCTCCGTGCATCCGGATGCGTCCGCCGAAATTATGCAGGTTTCCGAGGACAAAGTCATATCCCCAGTAGGCTTCGCAGTTTTTATACTTGAATCCGTTCAGATCGAGAACAAGGAGGCGGTCTTTCGGGACGACACTGGCAATGCCCTTGCGGATGGACCACGCCTGCATAACCCATTTGTAATCCGCATCAAACTGCCGGAACATTTCGCTGATTCCGATGCCGACGCTGTTCAGATATTCGTCCCCTGCAACCGGCGGAGCACTTTCGTGGAACGGATCCGATGCATAATAGCCGTATGCGCCGAACAGCTTTTTCTGCTGCTGTAAAAACTCCATGCCGAATTCGTAAAACAGCGGATCGGTCGGGTCAAGCTGCACCGTCGGATCCAGACCGCACCACTCTCCTTTATACTGGAGCTTCGCCTCCGGATACTTTTCTGCAAAACTCTTCGGAACATGACCGGAAAAGCCCTGCTGAATCGGCATCATGCCCAGAGAAGTGACTCTGTCGATGATTTTTTTGCCCAGAACAATGCTCTTTTCTACCCAGCTTTTCGGCAGAGGTCCTGCGAACCCGTCCAGATTTGCCATCCACTGCCATGCGAGGAAAGCGGGACCGGACAGAAATTCCAGCGTTTCCTCCTCGGAAAAACCTTTACTGATCAGTGTGTGATACCAGATGCCTTCCACACCGACAATACAAAGAGGCATATTGATTCCGTTCAGTGCCATGAAGTCAATCTCTTTTTCCCAGCGGTCAAAATCCCACCATGCAGCGGAATAGTTGAAGGTGCAGTAATTCATATACACGCGGTATTTCTGTTCGATGCAGTGCCTGTACGGAACAGGCTGGGGAAGCGTTTCCGGTATGACAAGATTGCACCCGCACCACGACAAGTCCGCTTTTAACGTGTTCTTCAGATAATATCCGAGCGCCGCGGCAAGGCTTCCCTGATTATTGCCGCACAGGAGCAGTTTTCCGTCTTCAAAGCCAACGGAATAGGTGTCCCTGCCCTGATCCGCTTCACAGAGCCGGCAGATGATTTGCCCGCTCTTGCCCGGCAGTACACGTTCGATGAGTTGATAGATAGCTGTCACACTGTCATTCCTCCTGAATCATTGCTGTATAGAATTGGTTTTAAATCTTCTTCCTGTACCAGCTTGTCCCGCCGAAACGGATAAAGGTAAACACAAAACGCATGAACTGGTCGATAAAGAGCGAAATACACGCGCCGTATACCCCCAGTCCCATTGGGTAGCAGAGAATATAAGTCAGCACGGGACGGACAAGGGCAATGGATATAAATGATACAACCGCTGTATATTTCGTATCCCCCGCACCGTTGAGGCATCCGCGGCAGATGACCTGCGCAACCTGAAACGGCGCTGTCACCGCAACAATGTATAGAAGATGTCTTCCGACACGGATAATTTCGGGATCATTCGAAAACAGCCGCACGAGCAGTCCGCCGCCAAAGGTAAACACGAGTACAAGCAGTACACTGATGCACGCCCCGAACCGCTGACCGATCTTTCCGTATACAATCGAGTGGTCGGGACGTTTTCTGCCGAGATTCTGCCCGACGAGCGCAGAAGACGCCACGCCGATCCCGTCTCCGGCTGTGAAGGACAGTGTGATGATGCTCATAACAATCTGATGTGTCGCAAACTCCAGAGTACCCAGTTCCGCAACGAGCTTGGCATAGGAGAAAAAGCCGATGCGCATGAAGACCTGTTCGACAAGCGAGCCGGAACCGATCGACAGTGCGGTTTTCAGCTGGCTGTAATCCGGGTGCAGCATATCGGACAGACGCAGACGAAGGAAACGATCCTTTTTGCACACGGACAAAATGGAAATCACCGCGGATGCAAAGTTGCCGAACATGGTTGCAATTGCTGCACCGATGACACCGAGCTTCGGGAAAAAGAAGAGTCCGTTGATCAGCAGAGCATTAAAAACAACATTCACCAGATTCGCGCACAGGTTTGTCGTCATGGAAATCCGTGTGTTGCCGGAACCACGCTGTGCCGCATTGATGATGAGCGAAATGACGGTAAAGTTCATCCCGACCATCGTGATGCGGAAATACGGAATCGCCAGATCAATCGTATCCGCCTGTGCTCCGGCAAACAGCAGAAGCGGACGGGAGACGAGAAAACCAATCACTGTGAAGAGAGCACAGAGAACCACCGAAATCGGCAGGATCATTGCAAGCACCTGATTGGCACGCTTCTGATCTTTTTCTCCGAATCGTCGGCTAACCATGGCGTTGACGGCAATGCTCAGCGAAAGGAAGATCGCGTAAAAGAGCAGTCTCGGCTGATTGGTAAGCCCAACCGCAGCAACGGCTGTTTCTCCAACAGATGAAACCATCACGGAATCCACGAAGGAAACCAGTCCGATCAGCATGGACTCCATCAGAGCAGGCCACGCGATCTTCACAAAGTTCGCATACATCTGCTTCGCGGGGTAATCATTCCCCAGCTTTTCGTTTTCTTTGATCATATATTCCGGCAGAATCAGTCTCCGGAACACTTGCTCGATGCTTTTCATATTGTCCTCTGCCGGGATATCCCCGCGGAAAATGCAAAAATAGGTTCATGTGCTTTTTCCCTTCATTATAACACAATTACCGTCCATCCGCAAGGTATACAGGCAATTCTGCCCGGTCACAAAGGAAAACTTCCCCTGCAATCCCACTCACTCTCCAGCATAATTGCGGAAGCGCGCCGGAGAAATTCCCGTGAAGTTCTTAAACTGCCGGATAAAATGCGTCAGATTGCTGTAGCCGAGAGATTCCGCAATGGAAGAGACGGAGTGATCCGTAAAGGAGAGCGCATTTTTTGCGGCGTCAATCCGTGCGCGGATCAGATCGTCCATCGGGGAGTTCCCGTAGACGGAGCGGTAGACACTGTAAAAACGAGATTCGCTCAGTCCCACCCGCGATGCCATTTCCCGGACCGTCCATGAATACCCGAGGGAACGGAAAATCTCTCCGCGCAGCTTCCGGAGTCGTTCGGATGTGGAAATATCAACCGCAGCGGATGATTCACCGGATACAGCCCGTGCAAGGCGGATGAACAGCTCGCGGATTTTCAGCTCGAGCAGCTCATCCCGTCCGCTCCTTTGTGCGAAAAATTCACTTTCCATCTCACGGACGATGTCGGTGATGAAATCGGAGCGCTGGGGATAAAACAGTGTGGAAAAAGGCAGTCCGGTCGTTGAAAGCAGCGGCGCGGGATCGCCCTGGAAGTGAAACCAGTCGTGGATGAGCGGATGCGGACTGTGGATGTACTGCGGAACGCCGGGTTCATAGAGAATACAGCCGTGGTGGGGAACGTTGACCAGTTCACTTCCGAAGCGGATTTGTGCACCGTTGGAGAAATGGACAAAGGTATAGTCGGGATGACCGTTTTTTCTGTCGAGCGTAAAGCCCGCTTTTTCCGGCCATGCGTGACGGATTGCTGTGATTTTCAGCATGGAATCCTCCTGCATACTTTTTAAACAGTTCATCTGATTATAGCACATACAGTAGGATATGTCAACTTTTTCGGATGTTATGTACTTGAAATCATCACCGGACGGGGGTATAATTAAATTATACATATTCAATATTTTATTTCCTGAAAGGATACGAAAAATGATGTACAGATGCGAACATCCGAAGCCGCAGTTCATGCGCGAAAACTGGATCAATCTCAACGGCGAATGGCAGTTTGAGATCGACAGAGGCAACAGCGGCACCGCAAGAAAGCTCTATGAAGACAGTGTACAGCTCGGCGGCGTGATCAACGTCCCCTTCTGCCCCCAGTCCAAGCTCTCCGGTGTGGAAGACACGGACTTTATGAACTCTGTCTGGTACAAGAGAGAAGTGGAACTCACCGAAGAACAGACTGCCGGCAAGGTTGTTCTCCATTTCGGTGCGGTTGACTATGCCGCGACAGTTTATGTCAACGGCAAGCGTGTCGGCACGCACAAGGGCGGTTATGTCTCCTTCAAGTTTGACGTAACCAAGTTTGTACAGGCAGGCAAGAACACTGTCTGCGTGCACGCGGAAGATGACGAAAGAAACCGTCTCATCCCGCGCGGCAAGCAGAGTGAAGAATACTACTCCCACGGCTGTGACTACACCAGAACCACCGGTATCTGGCAGACCGTATGGATGGAATTCATGCCCGCAGTTTCCATTATCAAGGCAAAGTATCTCACCGATATCGAAGCCGGCACACTGACCATCATCGCAGACCTCGCAGGCGCAGGCACGCTTACCGCGGCAGCATCTTTTGAAGGCAAGGACTGCGGCAAGGCTTGTGTCAAGTCCGCAGGCGGTCAGGTAATTCTCACCCTCGCTCTCACCGAAAAGCATCTCTGGGAGATCGGCAAGGGCGGACTTTACGACCTCGTTCTCACCTACGGCGACGACGTTGTAAACAGCTATTTCGGTCTGCGCTCCATTGATTACCGCGACTGGAAGTTCTACCTCAACGGCAAGAGTGTATTCCAGAGACTCGTTCTCGACCAGGGCTTCAACCCCGACGGTATTTACACCGCTCCGACGGATGAATTCCTTGCTGCCGACATTGATCTTTCCATGGCAATGGGCTTCAACGGTGCGCGTCTGCACGAAAAGGTCTTTGAAGAACGCTTCCTCTACCATGCAGACAGGAAGGGTTACATTGTATGGGGCGAATATCCGAACTGGGGTCTTGACCACTCCTATGAAGATTCCGTTTACGGCATCCTTCCCGAATGGCTGGAAGAAGTGGAACGCGACTTCAACCATCCTTCCATCGTTGGCTGGTGCCCGATGAACGAAACATGGGACCAGAAGGGCAGAAAGCAGTATGATCCCATGCTCGACCTTGTATACCGCGCAACCAAGGCGGCTGACCCGACCCGTCCGTGCATAGATACCTCCGGCGGATACCACGTTTCAACCGATATTTATGACGTACATAATTATGAGCAGAATCCCGAAACGCTCGCAAAGCATTATGAAAGCTTCGTCAAGGATGGAACCCACATTGACCCGCCCTGCGGTCATCGCCAGCATTACAACAACGACAAGCCGTTCTTTGTCAGCGAATACGGCGGAATCCGCTGGACGGACAAAGAAGGCTGGGGCTACGGTAATGCACCCACGACGGAAGAAGAATTCCTCACCAGACTCAAGGGTCTGACCGATGTTTTCCTGGACAACCCGCATATGTTCGGTTACTGCTACACCCAGCTGACCGACGTTGAACAGGAACAGAACGGTCTGTATACATACAACCGCCAGCCCAAGTTCCCGCCGGAAGTCATCAGCGCAATCTTCGGACGCAAAGCTGCTGTTGAAGACTGAGTGGGGATAATCTGAAGCTGAAATTGTAAGACAACCACCCCACTCCCGAGAATTTCCCTTACGG
>JAFQLN010000169.1 GCA_017414585.1 Clostridia bacterium
AGCCGCAGTCCGCCGCCCATGCCAGTTCGCGCCGGATAGCCGCTTCGTCAAACGATTCCTTCTGCCACATTTCCGTGGAGTTGACCGCCGTGGAGGGGAGATAGTTCATCCCCACCTGCCATGCGGTCTGTTCGTACCACTGCTTTGCCTGTTCGGAAGTCCAGATTTTCATAGAGTCATTCCTTTCCGTAAAATTCAGATATTTTTCATGGATGCAAATCCGCACCGCTGACATAACGGCTCGGTGACGCGGTGCCGGTCAAACGCACTCCGCATCCGTGCCGCACGTTTGCACGACAGTATCTCGGACAGCGGCGTTTCAAACAGATTGCCGAGCGCAATGACACCGTCCGCGTCGAGACAGCACGGCACTACCGTTCCGTCGCTGAGAACACCGACCTGATCGCGCAGACCGTGACAGGAGTGCGTGTCCCCGCAGAAGTCCGCTTCCGGATCCGGCCATTCGAATTTTTCGCCCCATTCCAGAAACAGTTTGTGCCGCAGCTTGTACCCGCTGAAGATCGTCCGCCAGTCTCCGGGAAACCGCGCGTGCATCCGGTCGAGAATCTGCGCGTTCAGGGAGTCTTCCCCGCCGATGTTCCACAGGCGCATGACGGAAATGATCCCCTGCGCGGACGCACGGTCACAGAACTCGAAGCATTCATCCAGATACTGCTCCGGCGTAATCGACAGTGTGTTCGCCTCGTATGAATGCAGGGACACGCTGACCTTGAACAGCGACGGCGCATTCAGAAGAACATCCGTCCGTTTTTTCAGCAGGGTTCCGTTGGTGGTAAGGATCACCTTGAACCCCAGTTGTCCGGCGATTTCAAAAAATTCCGGCAGATCGGGGTGCAGAAGCGGTTCTCCCATCAGATGAAAGTACAGATAATCCGCGAAGGTGCGCAGTTCGGCTGCCGCATGTCGGAATTCCTCGCGGCTGATATAGCGGATCGGACGTTTGGTCCCGTGACAGAAGCTGCACGAAAGGTTGCAGGCGTTGGTGATTTCAAGAAAGGCTTTTTTGGGCATGAGGTCTCCTTTGGCGGTGAGCGGACATTTGTTGTACCTTCATTATACACGACCGCGCGCCGTTTTCCAAGAGTTTCCCCATAAATATTTTTTGTTCTCTTGACAGTCTCCCGCAAATATGTTAAGATGATAAAAATTGACGGCAATCGACCACAGGAGGATCTATTATCAGCCATGCCGAATTATAACCGCGCGAAATATTCGTGTTACTTTTCCTATGTCGCAACCGCACCGGCGTTCAGCCTGCCTGCGCTTCTGTTCATGACCTTCCATGATATGTACGGGATTTCCTACACCCTGCTCGGAACGCTGGTTGTCGTGAATTTCTGTACGCAGCTTGCGATCGACCTCGTATTTACGTTCTTCACCAAATATTTCAACATCCACAAAACCCTGCGCTTCACGCCCATCATTACCATGACCGGTTTTCTGGTCTACGCGCTCATCCCGACGCTGTTCCCGCAGATCGCCTACCTTGGTCTGGTTCTCGGCACGATGATCTTCTCCGTTTCCGCCGGTCTGAACGAAGTTCTCATCAGCCCGACGGTTGCCGCAATTCCGTCCGAACATCCGGAACGGGACATGAGTATGCTCCACTCACTGTACGCATGGGGCGTTCTGGGCGTTATTCTGGTCAGCACCCTGTTCTTCACCATTTTCGGCGCGGAAAACTGGATGTATCTCACGCTGTTCTATGCACTTCTTCCGGTCATTTCCTGCATCATGTTCTGCATGTCCCCCCTGCCGGAAATGAACCTCGTTCCCGAAAAGGAAGCTTCCGCAGCGCGTTCCAAGAGCCGTACCTTCGGCATGACTCTTTGCGTAATTGCCATTTTCCTTGGCAGTGCGGCGGAAAACACCATGACCAACTGGGTTTCCAGCTTCCTTGAAACTGCACTTCGCATCCCGAAGGCAGCCGGGGACATCTTCGGTATGGCCGTATTTGCCCTTCTTCTCGGATTTGCGAGAACCCTGTACGCCAAGTATGGCAAGAACATCTGGAATGTTCTGCTGATCAGCATGATCGGCGCGGTCTGCTGCTATCTGACCGTCAGCTTCTGTCCCATCCCGATCATCTCTCTGATCGCGTGTGTCTTCACCGGATTCTGCACATCGATGCTGTGGCCCGGCAGGCTGATTCTGATGGAAGAAAAGTTCCCGAACCCCGGTGTGGCGGCATACGCCCTGATGGCGGCCGGCGGCGACTTCGGTGCGTCCATTGCTCCGCAGACGCTGGGGATC
>JAFQLN010000170.1 GCA_017414585.1 Clostridia bacterium
AAAAAGAACCAAAAAGAGGAACTTTATCAGAAGTCTTGGGTGTTTCGAGCTCTGCGGAGCTCGACAAGGGGCTTTGCCCCTTTGAACCCCACGAGCTTTTGAAAAAGCTCGACCAAAACTTTTTACTTGCGACAGCCCCTTCTTTTTGTCTGTGAACAGCGGATGCCGGACAGATCAGTGCTTCGGGCAGAGATAGAGATCACAGCGTACATCCGTTTTGTCCGAATCGCAGAAGAGCGTGTGTACGGTGATTTTTCTGCCGGACATGGATTTTGTAAGCGGCAGATAGTACGTGCAGTTTCTGTCGGTACGGCGTACGCAGTGTTCCCAGTTGTTCGCCATGTAAGCAGGCGCACGGTCGGGGAATGCGTGAAGTTCTCCGTCCCATTCGGCTGTGCAGTAGGCGCCTTCTCTGCCGTGGATGCCGTTGAGCGCAGCTGCGAGGTAATCTCCGTCGGATACATCCGGCAGGGTGATGGTGACGGACTTCACGGCAGCGGCGGTTTTCTTTTCCCACGGAGCCTGCAGATTGCTGACGGTCGGGCTTGTGAGAGGGAGCGGATGACCGTCTTTCAGCAGTCGGATTGAATAGATGCGGTCCATCGGGCAGGGCAGCCGGAAATAACGGATCCCGCCTTCACCGATCGGATATTCCGCTTTCATCTGTCTGCCGGAGACGTTATAGATCGTGTGAACACTGTTTCTTACTACCGGCGCAGTCACGGATTCGCTTACAACGGACAGACAGCAGGCGCCGCTGTCATGCCATTGTGCGAGATTGCAGGAGTATGTGCCGGATTTGGGGTACTGCTGTGCAAATACTTCGGGTACGGGCTCATCAATCGCAAAGCAGACGATTTCCACCGTGTCCGCATCAAAAACGGAACCGAAATCCACACGCAGACAGCCTCCGTCCAGCCGCTGACTGCCGCCGTAGTAACGTGAGTAAGCGTCAAAGAACGTGTCGGGTTTTCCGTCGAATGCATACCGTCCTTCGCAGCCGCGTGCCCGATAAGTCAGCTGATCAAAGAAGGCATCGCGGGCAGCCTGTACTTCCGGAATTCTTGTTGTTCCGGCACGGCGGAGTTCGCGGGCTTCCAGCGAGTCGTTTGTGATGCCGAACTGTGCCGCTTCGTACAGTTCCTCTCCGCGTGAAAGCAGATTGCTGTTATCAGTCATCGTACCGAGGAACTGCGGTGCTTTTTCGCGGATATCAACGGCATCTGCGGTCATGAAGGGCGTGCGTTTTCCGCCGTTGAGCAGGGTGATGTCCCCGCCTTCGGTACAGAACAGTCTGACTTCTGTCGGTACGCCGTGTTCATCTTCGCGGACGACTTCATAAGTGCAGTTTTCAAGGACGGGATATGCCTTGCTGACAGCCGCCGCTTCAAAGAGATGGGCACGGAAGGGCAGAAGTTCGGCTTCAGCGGTCTCGCCGGGCTCAAAGATGCCGATCAGCTTTTCAGAGGGATGCCGCTGGATGAGCGCGATTTTTTCGTCAGTTTCCAGTCCGATTTCTTCGCCGAGCGTGATGCGGACCGTTCCGGTTTTCCACGTATTGTTTCCGGTGGTGATCAGTCGGTGATCCGGCGTGCCGCGCGAAACAGCGGACGGACCATAGCAGGCGGGCAGAATTTTTCCGTCCACAAGAATGGGTGCGCAGTGTTTGTGGAGATTGAAGATGCGGGCGAGTTTCGGATATTCGTCATCGCGCAGAAGCCACGGATTGCCGTAGATTTCCGGTGCGAGAATCATCGAACGCCCGAACGCCTGATAGATCAGATCGTCTTCAAAATATGCGACAGAGGAGGAAAGGCACACGCCGTGGTCTTCCGCAAGCCGTTCAAGATCCTCCGGCAGTCCGCGTTCAAAGATGAATCCGCGATGGTGCATACAGGTTTCGCGGTTGGCACTATGGACGTCCACGTAGGTTTCCGCGCCCTGCCAGAGAAAGGTCGTGACGTATTTTTCTGCTTCGTAGAGATTCAGACGGTGGTTGAGAACGATCAGATCGGGACTGTACTTCCGGCAGTCGCACAGCATCTGTGCATAAACGCCCGCTTTTTCTTCCCGGAGTGTGCCGCAGACACCGTCCACTTTGAAGAGCGCGAAGTGATACTTCCGTCAGAGATCCACGATGAAGTCGTACCGCTTCTTTTCTTCCTCCGGCGTGTCCCCGAATCCGTCCGGACTGCCCCACAGTCCCATGCGGATGCCGGATTCAGCCGCTTTTTCGACAACCGGTGCATAGCCGTTCGGGTACTGGGAACGGAATTTTTCTCCGTCCGCATCGCCGTATCCTCTGTCGGAACCGTCGAAATTGCCGGCGTCCCATGCGTAGATTTTGATTTCCATGCCGTAGGTTTTCTTCAGCCATGCAAAGAAATCGAGATTGATCAGCGTCTGTTTTTCCGTGGAGCCTTCGTTGGTGTTGTTGATCCACGAAAAGTACTGCGGAACGGAAGGTGTGCGCTGATCCGCACCTGCTTCCGATGCGATTTTCATTCGTTTCATGATAAATCCTTTCAGCGGACAACAGCGGTGCCGTCTTCGCGGTATTCGATCCGGTCGCCGGAAGCGCACAGCGTGTCAATGTAATCAAGATAAGCCCGAATGGAGGGGAAGGCGGGTGTGAATCCTTCGATAATTTCCTTTGCACGTGCGGCTTTGTTTTCCAGAAGCAGACGGATCATGCCGAGCTGCCACTTTGCGGAGTCCACACACGCAGCTTCCGGATCACGGATTTCGTAGTCATTGCCGTGTCCCCTGCCGGCAGCACCGCCCGCATACGGCTGAACAACCGGCATGACCGCGCATAAGTCGCCCATATCCGTACTGCCCGAGCCGATGTGATTGCTGACGTGCAGAGGACGTTCCGGGATGGCAAGCCGTGCAGCATCTTCCGCAAGCTTCATCATGGCAGGTGCATTCCGGAACGGACCGTAGCCGGGGGTGTCGATGATTTCGACATTGGTGCCGAGGGAGTACGCCGCACCGGTGAGCGCACGGTTGACGCGGGTATTCGCACGGGTGATGGCGTCGAAGGAACTTCCGCGCACATAGCTTTCGAGCGTGACGGTTTCGGGGATGGCGTTGACCATATCGCCGCCGTGGGTGATGATCGGATGGACGCGGATGATGTCCGGTTCCGGGAAGGTTTCGCGGATGGCATTGACCGCATTGATGCCGCAGGTTGCCGCGTAGAGTGCATTTCTGCCGCTCCAGGGACTGCCGCCTGCGTGCGCAGCCACACCTTTGTAAATAATATTTTTCAGAAGACAGCCGACAGAACCGCCGCTGACGGAGAAGGATCCTGCAGTGTGAACCATGAGCGCCAGATCGACACCGTCAAAGTATCCGCGGTGCATGAACTCCGTTTTGCCGCCGAGGTAGCGGATTTTCCCCTGTGCACGGAGCTGGCTTCTGTATTCGATTTCAAGAAGTTCTTCTGCGGGAACCGCGCAGAGACGGATGCGTCCGCACAGTCCGCTGAGAATTTCCTTTTCCCGAAGTGCGGCGGCAATGCCGAGAAGAGCGGCGCACTGAGCGTGATGTCCGCAGGAGTGAACGGCTCCGGTGACGGGATCGGCGTCCTTGTGCGAGGGACAGAGGATGGAGTCAAGCTCCGCGAGAACAAGCACCTCGGGACCTTCGCGTCCGGTGTCCGCGACAGTATAAAAGCCGGTGATTCCGTCCGCCATGACGAGATCATAGCCGAGAGCACGGAATTTTTCTTCCATATAGGCGGAGGTGACCGTTTCTTTGTAGCCCGTTTCCGGATGCTGCCAGAGGAATCGCTCGGCTTCCAGCATGAGTGAACGGTATTTTTCCGCGATATTTCGGATATTTTCCATCAAAATAATCCTCCATAGTTTGTTTTTCTGTCATTATACTCCGAAAAGAGAAAAAAATCAATCTGCAGGGGGAAAATAGAGAAAAAGAGTTCTGCCAAGTATGCATCAATGCAGGCATAAAGCGAACTGAAAATGTCTGTATCCCTTTGACAAAAAACCAAATGTGTGATATGATAATGTCGGTATATTTTCTTTTTAAAAGGAGACTTCTTTGTTATGAAAAAAAGATTCACATCCGCAGTGATTGCCCTCGCAATTCTGCTTTCCGCTTCTGCCTGCACCGGAGATGTTCCCGGAACATATGAACAGATCGTTCTCACAGACCAGTGCGGCAGGGAAGTGACCCTCGATGCACCGGCTGAAAAAGTCGTCAGCTGTTACTATGTGTCGTCTTACGCGATGCTCGCACTCGGACTGGAAGATAAACTGGTCGGCATTGAAAACAAGGCGGATACCCGTCCGATCTACGAACTCAGCGCACCGGACGTCATCAATCTGCCCGCTGTCGGCACGATGAAGGAATCCAATACGGAACTGATTGCGTCGCTGGAACCCGATCTTGTTATCATGCCCGAGAAGCTCTCGGAAGCTGCCGAAACGCTGACCGCACTCGGACTGGACGTTGTGCTCGTCAATCCCGAAAATCACGAAGAACTGTGCGAAATGATCTACCTGATTGCTCAGGCATGCGGTGTGACGAGCAAAGCACATGAACTGACCGCATACTACGAAACCCAGATGGAAGTTCTTGATATTCATACCGCTAACACCGAAAAGCCTTCCGTTTATATGGGCGGCAATTCCTCCTATCTCACCTGCGCACCCGCGGATATGTATCAGAGTTCGCTGATTGACCTTGCAGGCGGCGTGAATGCTGCGGCAGATCTCAAAGGCGACTACTGGACGGAAGTTTCCTATGAAACCATCCTCGCGTATGACCCCGATGTGATCGTCATTCCCTCCGGCGCGGACTACAGCGTGGACGATCTTTGCGGCGACGCACAGCTTTCCGCTCTTACCGCAGTCAAAAACGGGGCTGTCTATAAAATGCCCGGTGCCATCGAGGAGTGGGACTCCCCCGTGCCGTCCGGTATTCTCGGAGCCATGTGGCTGGCATCCGTTCTGCATCCTGCCGAATACACTCCCGAAGATTTTCTCAACGAAGCCGAAATCTTTTATGAAACCTTCTACGGATTCAAACCCGCCGAAGAACTGCTTCACTGATGCACAGTCGTCGATATGAAAAAATCCTCTTCACTGCGGGAACGGCACTGCTTCTTTTTCTGACCGTGCTTTCCCTTGCGGTGGGGAGTTATCCTCTGTCCGCTGACGATTTTATCCGGGCGGGGGCGGAAATCCTTCTGCCGAAAGATGCACAGTCCATGTCCACGCGGGTTTTCTGGGGACTGCGCTTTCCGCGGACGGTGACCGCTCTTCTGACCGGGGCAGTGCTCGGGTTGTGCGGCGGCGTGTATCAGCTGGTTTTTCACAGTCCTCTTGCGTCCCCGGATCTGACCGGGATTGCGTCCGGCGCATCGTTCGGGGCGGCGCTGGCGATTGTTCTCGGTGTGGGAACTTCGGTTCTGCGGATGTCCTTTGCGTTCTGCGGAGGAATGCTGTCGCTGCTGCTTCTTCTCCTGCTCGTCCGCTTTTCGGGAAGGGAACGCACCGGAACGACCGTGCTCGCCGGAATTGTCATTGCCGCGACAGCAGATGCGGGACTGATGGTGCTCAAAACGCTCGCCGATCCGGAACGGCAGCTTGCCGCCATCGACTTCTGGACCATGGGTTCGCTGGCGGCTGTGTCATCTGAAAAAGCACTTCCGCTGACTGTACTGACACTGCCTGCCGCCGTTCTTCTTCTGCTGTTTTCCCGACCGGCTGTGATGCTCTCCCTCGGGGATGAGGAATGCCGGAGCACGGGGCTGGATCCCGTTCATTGGCGCAGGATTCTTCTTCTGCTTGCTACGCTGGCAGTATCCGCATCCGTGTCCGTTACCGGCGTCATCGGCTTTGTCGGACTGATCGCACCGCATATCGCACGGTTTCTCTATCGAAGAAAGAGCGGCGCGTATCTTCTGTTTACTGCCCTGACCGGCGGATGCATTCTGCTTGCGGCAGATCTGGCGGCACGTTCTCTCGGCGGAGGTGCGGAGCTTCCGATCAGCATTTTCACCGTGGCGGCAGGCGTACCCGTTCTTGTCGTTCTGCTGTGCCGCAGAGAGGAGGGGAACACATGAACACCCTTCGGATCGAACACTGCACAGCCGGATATCAGAAAAACAAACCGGTGCTCGAAGACATTTCCCTGTGTATAGAGGAAGGCGAAATCACCGTCCTGCTCGGCGAAAACGGATGCGGAAAGACGACGCTTCTGCGTGCCCTGCAGGGAAATCTCACCCATACATCGGGGAAAATTCTTGTTGGAGAGACCGATATCACCGCACTTTCCCCACGCAGACGGGCAGTTTACGTCACGACCATGCACCAGCAGCAGCCGGATACTGCCGGACTGACGGGCATGGATCGGATCGAAACGGCGTTCTATCCCGTGCGCGGACCGTTCTTTTCGCTGACCGACCGGGATCGGGAGCGGATCACGGCGGCGGCGCAGACATTCGGAGCGGAACATCTGCTTCACCGGGAGCTTGGAAAAATGAGTACGGGCGAGAGACAGATGATCGCGCTTCTCCGTGCGGCTGTGCAGGATACGCCCGTTCTGCTTCTCGACGAACCGGCATCCGCGCTCGATTATAACCATACACAGACTTTGTTTGCGCTTCTCCATACCCTTGCGGGGCAGGGGAAAATCATTCTTGCCGTTCTGCACGACCCTGCGGCGGCACTCCTTCACGCATCGAAACTTGTTCATCTGGGCGGCGGCGGTGTGCGCGGCATTCTGGATGTGAAAAAAGCGGATCACAGAGAAGCCGAAGCCTTTCTCAGAAAGCTGTATCCGCAGATCCGTGTGCATGACGATCCGCTGTTCTGCTATACGGAACAGTGACTGAACAAAAACGCATGACAGAAATCTGCAGGCAGAAATTTGCCTCAGTACGAAGAAAAATTTTGTTTTCGTAAGGAAGAATTATGCTGACTATTGATCAATACCTGCGTCCGGCAACGCTCGAGGAAGCGTATGAAGCCGCGCAGAAGAAAAACAGCGTCGTTCTCGGCGGAATGCTGTGGCTTCGTCTCGGAAACAGACGGATCGGCACCGCTGTAGACCTCTCCGCACTCGGGCTGGATACCGTGGAGGAGACGGACGACGCATACAGAATCGGGGCGTATGTCTCACTCCGCACACTGGAAACGCATCCGGCAATCGGCGCAGTCACGGACGGTGTTCTCAGAAACGCTGTCCGCGATATTGTCGGCGTGCAGTTCCGCAATCTTGCAACCGTCGGCGGAAGCGTGTTCGGACGGTTCGGCTTTTCCGATGTCGTCACGTCCCTGCTCGCTCTCGGCGCATCGGTGGAACTTTATAAAACCGGCACCGTTTCTCTGGAAGAATTCTGCAGGATGGGGAAAGTGAACGATCTGCTCACACATATCCGCCTGCCGAAGAAACCTGTGCTCGCGTCGTATCAGGTACAGCGCAGTTCTGCGACGGATTTTCCCGTGCTCAATACCTGCGCTGTGCTGTGCGGAGACGAACTGCGGATCACCGTCGGCGCGCGTCCTTCCCGGGCAGTGCTCTATACCTTTGACGCAGACGGAGCGGACGGGGCTGCCGGTGCTGTCGCGGATCAGACCGTGTTCGCTTCCAATACCCGCGCGTCGGAGGAATACCGCAGACATCTCTGCCGCGTTCTTGTATCCCGTGCCGCCGGCGATGTTCTCTCACGCCGCACAGCTGCAAAGGAGGATGGATTATGGAAATAACCCTCACACTCAATGGAAAAAAACGCACCGCTTCCGTTTCCCCGGATACGACACTCTACCGTTTTCTGCGGGACGCCGGATGTGTGAGCGTCAAATGCGGATGCGAAACCTCTGCCTGCGGACTCTGCACGGTTCTGTTCGATGACAAACCGGTGCTTTCCTGCTCCGTGCTTGCCGTGCGTGCGGACGGACATACGGTCACCACGCTGGAAGGACTCGAGGACGAAGCGGCGGAATTTGTCGGCTTCATTGCCGATCAGGGCGCGGAACAGTGCGGATTCTGCAATCCCGGCTATGTGATGAACACCATTGCACTGCTCAGGGAAAATCCCGATCCGACCGATGATGAAATCCGTGCGTACCTTGCGGGGAATCTCTGCCGCTGTTCGGGGTACGAAGGACAGACACGCGGTATCCGCGCATATCTGGATGCCAGAAAACAGAAGGAAAAGGGGGAGATGCGGGATGCCTGAAATGAAATCCGTCGGAAAAAACGTCCGCAAGAAGGATGCCATGCAGCTCCTTCTCGGCAAAGCGGCATATGTGGACGACGTCACGCCTTCGGACTGCCTGGTTGTCAAAGTGCTCCGCAGTCCCCATGCCCATGCGCTGATTGAAGAAATCAAAACCGATACAGCCATGAAAGTGCCGGGCATTGCCTGCATTTTTACCTATAAAGATGTTCCCGATAAGCGATTCACCATGGCGGGACAGACCTATCCCGAACCGTCGCCGTATGACAGACTTATTCTCGACCGCCGCGTGCGTTTTGTCGGGGATGCTGTCGCCATTGTCGCCGGAGAGGACGAAAAGGCGGTAGACCGTGCCCTGCGGCTCATCAAAGTCCGGTACGAGGTACTGCCCGCCGTGCTCGATTTCCGTCAGGCGATGGACAATGAAATTCTTGTGCATCCGGAGGAAAACTGGACAGCACTGTGCGATGTAGGCGCGGACAACAGACGAAATCTCTGTGCACAGGGCGTGGAATCGGACGGGGATACGGATGCGGTGCTGGAAAGCTGTCCTGTCGTGCTCCGGCGGACGTTCCACACGAAGGCGTGCCATCAGGCGATGATGGAAACTTTCCGTACCTATACGGAAATCGACGCATTCGGAAGACTGCACGTTGTCAGCTCAACGCAGATTGTCTTTCACGCACGGCGGATTCTCTCGAATGCCCTCGGAATCCCGAAGTCGAAAATTCATGTCGAAAAACCGCGGATCGGGGGCGGATTCGGTGCCAAGCAGTCGCTCGTTGCCGAAGTCTATCCTGCCTTTGTCACATGGAAGACCGGACGCGCCGCGAAAATGATCTATACCCGCCGGGAATGTCAGATCGCCGGATCGCCGCGTCACGAAATGGAAGTCACTGTCGCGCTGGGTGCTGACCGGGACGGAACCATCCGTGCACTGGATGTACATACGCTGTCCAACACCGGTGCGTACGGGGAGCACGGGCCTACCACGGTCGGACTGTCCGGACATAAGTCGATTCCGCTCTATACGTCCAATCTGGAGGCATTCCGCTTTTCCTACGATGTCGTGTACACCAATGTGGAATCGGCGGGGGCTTACCGGGGCTACGGAGCGACACAGGGGATTTTCGCTGTGGAGTCCGTGGTCAATGAACTGGCGGAAACGCTCGGGATGGATCCGACGGAAATCCGACTCAAAAATATGGTGCGCGAAGGGCAGATCATGCCGGCGTATTACAATGAACCCGCTTCCGCCTGTGCACTCGACAAGTGCATGATGCGCTGTGCCGAGGCGTTCGGATGGGCGGAAAAATATCCGGTGCGGCGGACGGAAGACGGAAAAATCCGTGCGGCAGGCGTTGCCATGGCGATGCAGGGCTCGGGCATTTCCGGCGTGGACGTCGGATCGGCGGCGGTCAAGCTCAACGACGACGGTTTCTATGTTCTCCGCATCGGTGCGGCTGACATGGGAACGGGATGCGACACGATTCTCGCGCAGATGACTGCGGAATGCATGGACTGCTCCGTGGACGACGTGATCGTGTTCGGCGCGGATACCGATGCGTCCCCTTACGACTCCGGCTCCTACGCTTCCTCCACGACCTATGTCACGGGACGGGCTGTCGAAAAAGCCTGCGCGGAGCTGAAGGAGAAAATCTGCACACTCGCGGCAGAAATGCTTGGCTGTCCCGTGTCAGAGCTGGTCTTCAGCGGAAGAAATGTGGAAAAAGCGGACGGATCGGCTGCGGTTACGCTGGAAGATATTGCATCGAAGTCCATGTGCGGCAATACGGTCGCGCTGGAAGCTGTGTCCTCGCATTCTTCTCCCGTCTCTCCGCCGCCGTTCATGGCAGGGATGGCGGAAATCGAACTGGATCCCGGAACCGGTACGGTAAAAGTTCTGAATTACGAAGCGGTTGTGGACTGCGGCACGGCGATCAATCCGAATCTTGCGCGTATCCAGACCGAAGGCGGACTTGTACAGGCCATCGGGATGACGCTTTACGAAAATATTCAGTACGATGAACGCGGCAATCTCACCGAAAACTCCCTGATGCAGTACCGCATTCCGACGCGGCTCGAAACCGGACGACTGGATGTGCAGTTTGCGTCCAGTTATGAACAGAGCGGACCGTTCGGGGCGAAATCCATCGGGGAGATCGTCATCAACACGCCCGCACCGGCGATTGCTCATGCGATATACCGCGCAACAGGGCACTGGTACCGCGAACTGCCCATTCTCCCGCAAACCATTGCGCTCGATCTGGCGAAGGATGCGGAAACCGTATGATTCATCTGTTTTATCTTGCGGCAGGGCAGTCACGCCGGTACGGTTCCAATAAACTGCTGGCAGATTTCGGCGGCAGAGCGCTTTTCCGTTACGGACTGGATGCGCTCCGCCGGGCAGCCGGACAGCGGGATGACTGCACGCTGACGGTTGTGACCTGCTGGGACAGCATTGCGGATTTCTGTACAGAAGCGGGAATCCGCTGTATCCCCTGTCCGGAAAGTGCGCTCGGCGTGTCGTATACCATCCGTGCGGCGATCCGTTCGGCGGGTGTACTTCGGGAAACGGACTGGTTTGTATTTGCCGTGGCGGATCAGCCGTATCTGACACCGGAAAGTATCGGACGGCTGCTCGATGCGGCAAAGGAGAATCCGCTGACAGCGTGTCTTGCGTGCGGGGAGCAGTCGGGCAATCCGGTTCTCTTTTCGGCATCGCTGGCTGAGGAGCTGTGCGCACTGGAAGGCGACCGCGGCGGCAAAGCTGTCATGCGCGCACATCCGGAGAGACATATCGACATCCCCTGTGAAAAGCAGGAACTGTGGGATATGGATATCCCGGATATAAATATCCCGGATAAATAAAATAACCAAACAAAAAACCGCTCTGTTCATATCCGGAAGGATACTAACCAGAGCGGTTTGATTGTCTTAATCTGCACAGGATTGTGCGTTTTTAAGAAAGGACTCTCTTACTTGGTGAGGTGTTCGAGAGCAGCGTCAGCAGCGGAAGCTGCGTCGGAAGTGTAGCAGTCTGCACCGATCTTGTCGCAGTAGTCCTGGGTGATCGGAGCGCCGCCTACCATGATCCAAACCTGGTCACGGATGCCTTCTTCTTCTGCCTTCTTAACAACTTCTGCCATTTCACCCATGGTGGTGGTGAGAAGTGCGGAGCAGCAGATGAGGTTAGCATTGTTAGCCTTTGCTTCAGCAACGAACTTTTCAGCGGAAACGTCTACGCCGAGGTCAACAACGTTGATACCCTTGCCTTCGAGCATCATCTTAACGAGGTTCTTACCGATGTCGTGGAGGTCACCCTTAACAGTGCCGATAACAGCGGTGCCGGGAGCTACTACGTCGCCTGCAGCCATGAGGGGCTTCAGAAGGGTAGTACCAGCGGTCATAGCGCGAGCTGCGATGAGAACTTCAGGAACATAAACTTCGTTGTTCTTGAACTTTTCGCCGATTTCATTCATGCCGGGGAGAAGACCCTTTTCAAGAATTTCCTTCGGAGCAACGCCTTCTGCGATCGCTGCGTTTACGAGTTCCTTCACAACCTTTACTTTACCGGAAGAAACCATCTTGCTCAGTTCAACAAAATCTGCCATAACAAATCTCCTTTGTGTTTTGGAATAATGTTCATATGCATTATACCAAGTTAAGGGAGAGAAGTCAATGTTTTTTTCTTATTTTTTTTGTGCTAATTTTTGCTTGAAAGAGAACGAGGGCACTTCCGGTTCTGCATGGCTGTCATGCATACGCCTTGTCAGCAGAAATCGAGCATTCTGTCAGCTTCCCGGTATTCAAAATCGAGGATTTCGCGGCACAGTCCGACAGCATTGGCGTCGCCTGTTCGGCTGTGCAGTTCATGGAGCTTGTGTTCGAGCTGTTCTGCGCCCGTTTTCGTTCCGCGGACAATCATTTCTGCAATGTGTCTGTCCGAGGAGTCAAAAAGGGTGTTCAAAGCGATCCCGCCGCGGGACATCAGCTTTTTCATCAGCGCGGGCGGTTTCGGCGTGACTTCGTACTGCTTGAGAAGATTTTCGGTTCTGTTTGTGAAGTCCGCATATTTCTCGAGCTGATAGGTCACATTGGATAAAAGAAACTTGCTGTGGATTTTCGGAACAACTGTCGCTAGGTTTTCCGAACCCATGGAGACATTGCGGTGCATTTGTGCAAGAAGTTCACCGGTGATGTTTTCCGTTGGATGCATTATGGCACCTCCCTCGCCGGAAGATGGGGCAGAGATCTGCTTTTCGCGGATGATGCAGACTTCTGCCGCAGTTAGTATACCCGCCGCGTTATTGCTTATGCAGAGAAAAACGCCGCAGCAGAAATTTCATGCCGCAGCGTATTCCGGAATCCGGATCAGTCGAACAGACCCTTGAGCTTGCCGAGCGCACCGCCGAGATCGTCCTTCAGATCGTCGAGCTTGTCAATAGCGATTTTCGCCTTGACGCCGTCGATGATCTTTTCGATGGTTTCGTCGGGAAGGTCGATGCCGATGAGTTTTTCAACGATTTTGATGGGATTGGTCTTGAACTGCGCAAGAAGATCCTTGTCTTCTTTCAGTTTTTCAACGATTTCTTCAATTTTTTCCTTGATCTGATCCATGAGAAGTTCCTTTCCTATGTGAAATTTCGGTTTACAGGGACAGTATAGCATATTTTTTTCGACTGCACAAGAGAAGATCGGGGGAATTTATGCAAAGTTTACTTTTGCATATACATGATTTGCCGAATCAAATTCTTTCATCCGGGAAATTTACAAAGAATCATCGCATATTGTGCGAAGATGTGGTACAATGTACAACAGTGAATCATGTTTTTTCAAAGGAAAGATCGCATACGATGAAAGACAGCAAATTCAAACTTTGTGCCCCCTATCAGCCGACCGGGGATCAGCCCGAAGCAATTGCCAGACTGACAGCCGGTGTCGAAGCGGGTATGAAATACCAGACCCTGCTCGGCGTCACGGGCTCGGGAAAAACCTTTACTATGGCGAATGTCATTGCACAGTGCAATCGTCCTGCACTGATTCTCTCGCACAACAAAACCCTCGCCGCACAGCTCTGTACGGAGTTCCGCGAATTTTTTCCGGAAAACGCCGTGGAATACTTTGTTTCCTATTATGATTACTATCAGCCGGAAGCATACGTCCCCGGCAAGGATATGTATATCGAAAAGGATGCGCTGATCAACGATGAAATCGACAAGCTGCGCCACTCGGCAACATCGGCGCTGTTTGAACGCAGGGATGTGATTATCGTCGCATCCGTGTCGTGCATCTTCTCTCTCGGTCCGCCGGAAGAATATGCCGGTCAGATTGTCGGCGTGCGTCCGGGGATGGAAATCTCCATAGAGGAACTCATGGCACGTCTGGTTGCGATTTCCTATGAGCGCAATGATATGAATTTTGTGCGCGACAAATTCCGTGTCCGCGGAGATACGCTGGAGATCTATCCGGCAGGATATACCGACCGCGCCGTGCGGATTGAGTTCTTCGGCGACGAAATTGACCGGGTGGCGGAGATCAATCCGCTGACGGGACAGGTGTTTGAATACCTGAACTACACTGCGATCTATCCGGCAACGCACTATGTTGTCGATCCGGAAAAACGGGAGAAGGCGTTTGCGGATATCGAAGCGGAGATGGAAGAGCGTGTGGAATGGTTCCGGTCGCAGAACAAACTGCTCGAAGCACAGCGCATTGAAGAACGGACGCGGTACGATCTCGAAATGCTGCGCGAAGTCGGGTTCTGCTCCGGCATCGAGAACTACTCGCGTGTTTTCGCCGGACGGGAACCGGGATCCACACCGTACTCCCTGCTCGACTATTTCCCGAAGGATTACCTGATTTTCATCGACGAAAGCCACGTTACCATTCCGCAGGTCCGCGGGATGAGCGGCGGAGACCGTGCGCGGAAGCAGAATCTGGTGGACTACGGCTTCCGTCTTCCCTCCGCACTGGACAACCGCCCGCTCCATTTCGGTGAATTTGAGGAAAAAGTGAATCAGGTGATCATGGTGTCGGCAACGCCTGCGGAATACGAAGCCGATCATGCCGAACAGACCGTGGAACAGATCATCCGTCCGACGGGACTGGTCGATCCCGAAGTCGAAGTGCGTCCCGTGGAGACACAGGTGGACGATCTGCTGGGCGAAATCCGGGAACGTGTGATCCGCGGAGAACGTGTGCTGGTGACAACGCTGACGAAAAAAATGGCGGAAGACCTCACCGAATACCTCGACGAACGCGGCGTGCGGGTGAAGTATATCCATCATAATATTGAAACCATGGAGCGGACGGAGCTGATCCGCAATCTGCGCATGGGACTGTTCGATGTGCTCGTGGGCATCAATCTTCTGCGTGAAGGCATCGACCTGCCCGAAGTCACACTTGTGGCGATTCTCGATGCGGACAAGGAAGGGCTGTTCCGCTCGACACGCTCGCTGATCCAGATGATCGGACGTGCCGCACGAAATGCCGGAGGCAAAGTTATTCTCTACGCGGACACCATGACCCGCTCGATGAAGGAAGCCATCGACGAAACGGAGCGCCGCCGTTCGATTCAGCTGGCTTATAACGAAGCGCACGGCATCGTTCCGAAGACGATCGAAAAGAAAATCGCCGACCTCATCCAGATCGGGGAAAGCGATGAGTCGAAGGCGAAAAAAGCGAAGAAGCGCGGAAAAGCGGCGGACAGCGCAAAGGTATCAGCCGGAGAATCGAGAGAAGCGGCAATCGAGCGCCTGACTGCGGAAATGAAGGCGGCTGCCGCGGCACTGCGGTTTGAAGAAGCGGCATATCTGCGCGATAAGATCAAGGAACTCAAGATCACTGTGTAAAAATGCAGGAACAGGCGGAAAATTATGCAGAAACCACACGAATCCTCCGAGAGAATCCCCAAATTGTTGCATAATTATTGTTGACATCCTGCATGATGTATGATATAATATCCCCACAACAGCTCAAAAAGGCTGATTTTTGAATAATCCCGGAGTATCCCATGCAGAACGAAGATAAGAATAATATGACAATCGTGACCCGTGAGCACGATACCAAGATAGAATACGACCCGAACACGCACCTGATCGAACAGGCGTATTACCGCTACCATCTGCAGGAGCGCGCCGATCCGAACCTCTACCGCCAGCTTTTCGACTACGAATCCGTGCCGAAGGTTTCCTTCAACCACCGTTTCGTCCCTCCGAATATGCCCGAGAATATCTGGATCACCGACACCACCTTCCGTGACGGTCAGCAGGGACAGCAGCCGTTCACCGTCAAGCAGATTGTGGATCTGTACAAGATGCTCCACCGTCTCGGCGGTCCGAATGGTCTGATCCGGCAGTCGGAATTCTTTGTCTATTCCGAGAAAGACCGCGATGCACTTCTGGCTTGTCAGGATCTTGGCTACCAGTTCCCGGAAATCACTACATGGATCCGTGCGGCAACGAAGGACTTTGAACTTGTGAAGTCCCTCGGCATCCGCGAAACGGGTGTGCTTGTGTCCTGCTCGGACTACCACATCTATAATAAGATGGGGCTGACCAGAAAGAGTGCTCTGGACAAGTACCTCGGCGTCGTCAAGGAAATTCTCGATATGGGTATGTCTCCGCGCTGCCACTTCGAGGATATCACCCGTGCCGACTTCTACGGCTTTGTCGTTCCGTTTGCGGAAGCGCTGGAGCTTCTGTGTCAGGAATACAAAATCCCGATCAAAATCCGTGCGTGCGATACCATGGGCTACGGCGTATGCTATCCGGGTGCTGCTCTCCCCCGTTCCGTACCGGGTATCATCTACGGTCTGACGCACTACGCGGGCTTCCCGTCCGAACGCCTCGAATGGCACGGTCACAACGACTTCTATAAAGCGGTTGCGAACAGCTCCACAGCATGGTTCTACGGCTGCTCGTCCGTCAACTGCGCGCTGCTCGGTATCGGCGAACGCTGCGGGAACACGCCTCTCGAAGCGATGGTTATGGAATATGCCTCCCTCCGCGGGACAACGGACGGTATGGATACAACAGTCATCACGGAAATCGGCGAATACTTCACCCGTGAAATGGGATATACCATCCCGCCGCGCACACCGTTTGTCGGACGTGACTTCAACGTCACCAAGGCGGGCATCCACGCGGACGGTCTGATGAAGGACGAAGAAATCTACAACATCTTCAATACGGAAAAGCTGCTGGGCCGTCCCGCACAGGTTACCATTGATGCGCATTCCGGTCTTGCGGGCATTGCGTACTGGCTCAAGAACAACTGTCCCGATACGGATGCGAAGATGATTGACAAGAAATCCCCGATCGTTCAGCAGATGAAGGATCTGATTGATCAGGAATACGAAAACGGACGTATTACGAATATGAGCAATACGGAGCTTCTGATGATCTACCGCAGACTCAAGGGCTGATAAAACGGATATGCAAGGGGCTGTCGCACTTAGGGAAAAATCCCGAAATGCGACAGCCTTGATTTGTATCCAGACTGTTTATTCGTTCTTTTTCTCCTTTACGCAGTAAAGGAGCTTTAGCGAGGAGTGAATTTCTTACGAAATTCCAAAGAACCAAAAAGAGGAACTTTATCAGAAGTCT
>JAFQLN010000023.1 GCA_017414585.1 Clostridia bacterium
CAGTTCACGAGCCTTCTTGGCGTCGGTGGGAGTGTCGGCGTTGGTGCGAACCTTCAGCTTGCGATACTTGTCAGCCCAGCTCATGATACGGCCGAATTCACCTGCGATGGTAGCGTCAACGGTAGCAATGATGCCGTCGTAGATGTTACCGGTAGAATCGTCGATGGAGATGAAGTCGCCTTCGTGGTAGGTCTTGCCGGCCAGTTCGAACTTCTTGTTTTCTTCGTCCATCTTGATTTCGCCGCAGCCGGATACGCAGCACTTACCCATACCACGGGCAACAACGGCAGCGTGAGAGGTCATACCGCCGCGAACGGTCAGGATACCCTGAGCGGCCTTCATACCTTCGATATCTTCGGGAGAGGTTTCCAGACGAACCAGAACAACCTTTTCGCCTCTTGCAGCCCATTCCTTGGCGTCTTCTGCGGAGAATACGCACTTACCGCAGGCAGCACCGGGAGATGCACCCAGACCCTTGCCGGCAGCGTTGGCAGCCTTCAGAGCCTTGGCGTCGAACTGAGGATGCAGCAGGGTGTCCAGGTTTCTGGGGTCGATCATCAGAACGGCTTCCTGTTCGGTCTTCATGCCTTCGTCAACCAGGTCGCAGGCAATCTTCAGAGCAGCGGGAGCGGTTCTCTTACCGTTACGGGTCTGCAGCATGTACAGCTTTTCGTTTTCAACGGTGAATTCCATGTCCTGCATGTCGTGGTAGTGGTTTTCCAGAATCTGGCAAACTTCCACGAACTGCTTGTAAGCTGCAGGGAACTTTTCAGCCATCTGCTGAATCGGCATGGGAGTACGAACGCCGGCAACAACGTCTTCGCCCTGTGCGTTGGTCAGGAATTCGCCCATCAGCTTCTTTTCGCCGGTTGCGGGGTCACGGGTGAATGCAACACCGGTACCGCAGTCGTCGCCCATGTTACCGAATGCCATTGCCTGTACGTTTACAGCGGTACCCCAGGAGTAGGGAATATCGTTGTCACGACGGTATACGTTGGCACGGGGGTTGTCCCAGGAGCGGAATACGGCCTTTACAGCACCGATCAGCTGTTCCTTGGGGTCGGAGGGGAAATCGGAACCGATCTTTGCCTTGTATTCAGCCTTGAACTGGTTGGCCAGTTCCTTCAGGTCGTCAGCGGTCAGTTCAACGTCCTGCTTAACGCCCTTTTCTTCCTTCATCTTGTCGATGAGTTCTTCGAAGTACTTCTTGCCGACTTCCATAACAACGTCGGAGTACATCTGGATAAATCTTCTGTAGCAGTCGTAAGCCCAACGAGCGTTGCCGGACTTCTTAGCCATAACTTCAACAACTTCTTCGTTCAGACCCAGGTTCAGGATGGTGTCCATCATACCGGGCATGGAAGCTCTTGCACCGGAACGTACGGAAACCAGCAGGGGGTTTTCCTTGTCACCGAACTTCTTGCCGACGATTTCTTCCATCTTGCCGATGTATTCCATGATCTGCGCCATGATTTCATCGTTGATCTTTCTGCCGTCTTCGTAGTACTGGGTGCAGGCTTCGGTGGTGATGGTGAAGCCCTGGGGTACGGGCAGACCGATGTTGGTCATTTCAGCGAGGTTCGCGCCTTTGCCGCCGAGGAGTTCACGCATATTCGCGTTACCTTCGGAGAACAGGTAAACATACTTTGTGGACATCTTGAATGTACCTCCGCATTTTATAATAAATATTTAGAGCTGCCGTAAGAATGCATGAGTCCGGGCATGACAAAACACGCAAGACACTCACGCACTGCATATTATAGCATATTATTCACGCAATTTCCACAGGAAAATTCCAATTTTTCTAACTTTTACGAATAGTTCATGATTTGGTTTCTGCGCGGACTTTTTTTATAAAAAATGTGCAAAAACCCCGCCGGCGATCCTTTTGGAAAACGATGCGGCGGCGCATTTCGGAGAAAGATCGGCACTTTGGGTCTGTGACCGAAATGGTGATTGACAGCTTCACGGGGGTGTGCTATAATGATAGAAGATTCTTTCGGAGATAAACTGTTCCGGAAGACGGACTGAAATACACGGACATCAATATATAAAAGATCGGAAGAAAAAATGCTCAAAGAAAAAAACAGAACTGCGGCGGACGGATCGGATCCTCCGGCTGCAGCGGCGGAATCGCAGGCGCTTCTTCTGCTCATCGAGCGGGCGAAGGAAGGCGACAGCGATGCGTACTCCGCTCTGGTGGAGGAATTCGAGCGCTTTGTCTACAACACGGCGCTGCGGGTTCTTTCCGCATCCGGAATGCCGCCGGACAGTGCGGAGGACATTGCGCAGGATGCCTTCATCAAAGCATGGCGCAATCTGCCTTCCTTCCGCGGGGACTGCAGCTTTTCCACATGGCTGTTCCGCATTACGGTGAACTGCGCGCGCGATGCGGTCCGTTCTGCCGTGCGTCATGCGACGGTCTCTCTGACCAGAAATGATGACGAGGATGAAGACGGGTCGGAGTGGGATGTGCCGGTGACTTCCGGGGACGATATTCCCGAAGACGCCATGCTCCGCAGGGAACAGATTCTCGCAGTACGGCGTGCCATCGAAGCGCTTCCCGAGGACCAGCGGCAGGTGATCGTCATGCGCGACATTCACGAGCTGTCCTACCAGACCATAGCGGACACGCTCGGCATCGGCATCGGCACGGTGAAATCCCGCATCAACCGCGGACGCGCCGGTCTCAAAGCGCTTCTCGAAAGCGGGAAATACCTCTGACGGGCGTTATGGTATGTGCCGCAGGGGAGCGTGCTCCTGTTGGCGCGAAAAAAGGCGGATTTAGTCTTCTTGGCGTGCATTTTCGGGAAAGCGAAAAAAATTCGCCCGGACGGGAACTTTTTAACCCCGCGCATCGTCTAACTCACGAAACATTAAAAAAGGATTAAAAAATTTTTCACAATCCGAAACGTTTACCACTTGATGAAAGGATACACCGGAAAACCGGTGTACAGGAAAGAATGAAGAATCTTGAACCCCGAAACGGCGCCGGAGAACAGACGGATCTGTCTGCCGCGATGACGCCGGAGGAGCTGCGGCTGTACAGGGAGATTCTCGAAAGCGCCTATCCGAAGCCGAAGCGGGACATCCGTGCAGGCGTCATGGAAGTCATCCGTGCAGAAGCTGCTGCAGCTGCCGCCGGAACCGCCGTGGCAGGAGAAGCGGTACGGGAATCGAAAGTCCTTGAGCCGAAGCGCAGCCGGCAGAAGGCGGGACGCAGGGATCTGTTCGTAAAATGGGGCAGTCTCGCGGCGTGCATTGTGCTGGTGTCTGCGATCGGAATCCGGATCCTGCCGTCGTTTCTGACGAAGGATGCGGTGGCATACGACAGTGCGTACGCGGGAGACACCGCGCTGCAGGAGGCATACTCCACTGCAGATCAGTCCGCGGGACAGTCTGCGGCTGAAACATCGGCGGAGACCCAGGCGGGTGAAGGCGCGGCAGGCGTGATGTACAAATCCATGCTGACCGGCTCTCCCGCATCCAATTCCGTTGTGGCAGAGGAAACCGAAGCGGCGGCTGACACTCCTGCAGAAGAAGTCGAAGAGTGTGCGGAAGACATTTCTGCGCAGTCGGTTCTGTACACGTACACAGCGGATCTCGATGACGAAGCGGTTACAGAAGATGCAGCCGAAGCGGAAGCCGTTATGGAAGAGGCGATGCCCGCGCCCGTTGTCGAAGAAGAGCCTGTAAGCGAAGAAGCGGCTGTTGAGGAGCCGGCTGCCGAATTTATTGCTGAAGAAGCAGTAAAAGCAGAAGCGGCACCGCACGTTTGTCTGCACACGGAAGTTTTCCGCGGCAGCTACCATGAAATCCCCGACGAGCTGATTGACCAAATCGGCTGGAAGGAATACAACGCATGGGTAAAGGAAGCCGGCAAGGACGATCCGTGCGCGGTGAACATCCACAGTTTCCTCGAACATTTTGCCGTAAGCAGAACGACTTTTGCGATGTACCTGGCGAACACGGATCTGTCCTACTTCTGCGACTATCCGCTGGATGTGCTGTACGGAAAATCCGAGGAAGAAATCGAACGCTACTACCGGAACGGCGGAGATGCCGAAGGGATGACAGCGGACTATTTTGAGTACACGCTCAAGTGTGCGCTGATTGACGAAATCGGCGAAGAAGCATACGCGGTCTGGCTGGACGATTTCACGCATGAGACGGTACGTGCATGGTCGATTTCGCAGTTTGTGCGTGACCACGGACTGACGGAAGCGCAGTTCTTGGAAGTGTACGATGATGCGGCGGATGCGTTCCGTGAGGAATACGAAGATGTCCTGGTACACGGTTACGACACGACGATGCTGTTTGTGCCGAATATGGCTGTTCAGCGCGCCATTGCGATGAGCGGTTCCGGCTATGCGGCGGATGTGCTTTGCAGAAAGTGAAGAAAGAAAACGTGCATTGCCCAAAAGCGTGATGTTCTTATCGGAGAAATTACAATCAATTTGTTCATAAGCAGACAAATAAGCAGCCCCGACAGGTCTTTGAAAACCTGTCGGGGTTTGCTTTACATATCAAAAATAATGAAGTCTTGGTCTCGGAGTTTCATAACGTTTTGTTCTCCTTACCAAATTCTGAAAGGCGACTATAAAATTTTTGGCTCTTAATTGCATCCTCTGTTGCCTTTTCGCTTGGGAAATACAGCGCTTTGCATTGCTGAATTGGAGCCGGTAAATGATCATATATACCTTTAGCGGATTCAATGTTTTGAAAATTACAAGAAGATAAAATTATTTTTGACACAGCTTTATTCCTTTCGGCATTTATCGCAAGTTTCGCCTTTGTATTACAGAGGAGTCGGGCAAAGTCCATGCCCCTAAAGCCGCACGCATCAAAGGCTCTCCCTCAGGGAGAGCTCCCGCAGTAGCGGGTGAGAGGGTGATTTACGGCAAGTTTTCAATTCTCTCATTGATCACTCTGTCAATCATTCGGCAAACACCGTCAAAATTCTCATCTACGTCTTTGTTGGAAAAGCGCAAAACATAAATTCCATATCTTTCAAGAATTGCAGTTCTTGCCTCATCATACGCTTTGCCTTGATTTGTGTAATGCTGTGAGCCGTCAAGTTCTATGATAAGGCGAGCACTATGGCAATAAAAATCCGCAATAAAATTATCTATAATACGTTGCTTGTATATCTTCACAGGATAATACCGCAAGAAATCATACCATAAATGCTTTTCATGCCGAGTCATATTACGGCGCAAAATCCTTGCAGCATTTAACAATTTGTTGTTTTTCTTTAATGGTATCTGCTCCATTTTACCCTCTCCGTCGGCTTCGCCGCCACCTCTCCCGGAGGGCGAGGCTTTCTATTACTCCCATTATAACACAAATCGGCAGAAGCAACAATCCTTCTGCCGTATTTTTGTGCTTGCAAATCCTCCGTTAAGAATAACAGAGTAAACCGTGATGCACGTTTTTTGTTATGTGTCCGTGTTTTGTTTATTTCGACCAGTTCACGCCGCCCTTGACGTCAACGATGGTCACGCCCATACCGGTCAGTTCATCACGGATAGCATCCGCGCGGGCAAAATCCTTCGCCTTCTTCGCATCGGCACGCTCTGTAATCAGCGCTTCCACCTTCGCCTTCGTATCGTCATCGACGCCGTCCGTCGTGCAGGTAATCACCAGCGCTGCCGCGGGAGCATTCTTTGCAGCTTCGGCTGCTTTTTTATTTGCCTCGCGCACCTTTGCGGCTTCTTCAAGAAGTCCGAGCGAGAGAACCGTATCGAAATCCCGGAGCAGTGCGAGCTTGGTTGCGTCGTTCGTCTTCGCCTTGAGCACGTCGTAAACAGCGGTGACGGCAAGCGCGGTATTGAGGTCATTATCCATCGCATCGGCGAATTTCTGTCTGAGTGCCGCAAATGCGTCCGCGTCGATTTCGGATGTGTCGTCGGGATTCAGACCGGCAATTTTTGCGGTGAGCTTTGTGTACGCGGTCTTGGTGCTTTCCATGCCTTCCCACGAGAAGACGAGAGACTTTCTGTAGTGCGACTGCAGGCAGAACAGACGGTATACGAGCGGATTGAAGCCCTTTTCTTCGAGCAGGGAAACGGTTAAAAATTCCCCGGAGGACTTGGACATCTTGCCGGTGTTCGTATTCAGATGAAGCACATGGAACCAGTGACCGCACCACTTATGACCGAGGTATGCTTCGGACTGTGCGATTTCGTTTGTATGGTGGGGGAATGCGTTGTCGATGCCGCCGCAGTGGATATCGAGGTATTCACCGAGGTTCTTGACGGAAATGGCGGAGCATTCGATATGCCAGCCGGGATATCCCACGCCCCACGGAGAATCCCACTTGAGTTCCTGGTCTTCAAACTTCGACTTGGTGAACCACAGAACAAAGTCCGTTTTATTGCGCTTGGCAAGGTCTTCTTCCACGCCTTCACGCACGCCGACTTCGAGGTCTTCCGCGTCCTGCTTGTTGAAGACATAGTATTCACCGAGCTTCGAGGTATCGAAATACACATTTCCTTCCGCAACGTACGCGTAATCCTTTTCGATCAGCTTTTCGACCATTTCGATGAATTCCGGGATCATCGAGGTAGCGGGGACGACGATTTCGGGGATTTTGATGTTCAGCTTATTGCAGTCCGCGAAGAATGCGTCGGTGTAGAACTGCGCGATTTCCATGACGGTCTTCTTTTCGCGCTTTGCACCTTTGAGCATCTTGTCTTCCCCGGTGTCCGCGTCGCTGGAGAGATGACCCACGTCGGTGATGTTCATGCAGCGGGTGACGTCAAGTCCGGTATAGCGGAGATATTTTTCCAGCACGTCTTCCATGATATACGAGCGGAGGTTGCCGATATGCGCGAAGTGGTACACGGTCGGTCCGCAGGTGTACATGGTGCATTTGCCCGGTTCGTGGGTGACAAAGTCGTCGCGGGTGCGGGTGAGAGTGTTGTACAGTTTCATGTTGCTTTTTCCTTTTATCTGAAATATTCTTTATTTTCTTTTGTTTTTTCTGTTGTTTTCCCAGCGGTCTTCGAGTTCTTCCAGTTCATCCTGCAGTTTTGCAAAATCCATGGAATCCGCGTGTTCCTGCAGGTCATGCAGCCGTCGGACAATCGCGCGTTCTTCGTCGTTTTTCAGCACAACTCTGCCGTCGCGGTCAGCCGTTACATCGGCGAAAGTCGGATAGCGCACGAACAGACGGTACGCGCACCACAAAATCACGCCCACGGACAGGATATACAGACCGATGGTGAGTACCGGCTGTCCATCCGTTGCCGGAGAAAGCCAGTACGAGGTGAGGTTGAAGAAGATATGGCAGACGATGGTGGGAATCACGGAACCGAAGCGTGCGCCGAGGCAGCCGAACAGAAGTCCGAGCAGAAACGCATAGCCGACCGCAATGGGCGTTCCGTGTGCCAGCCCGAACAGCAGAGCGGAGAGCACAACCGCCCAGCCGCGTCCGAGAACGTCTTCCAGCCGGTTCATGGCGATGCCGCGGAAGATCAGCTCCTCCGTGATCGCCGCAACGACTGCCACGCTGAAAATCTCAACGGCGATGTGCGTGTTTCCGTACATTCCCGCGTACTGAGCGTCAAAGGCGTCGAGTACGGACTGGGGCAGGGGGATAATCGACAGGGTGACGGACACGAAGATATTCAGTGCCGTACCGAACAGGGCAAAGGTCAGAAAGCGGAACGGATTGACGAAATACACGTTCATCTCCCGTGCCGGAGAACGTCTGCGCAGGTGGAACAGGAGACACAGAACCAGAATGGTCACAAGATTCGCAATCAGCAGGATGTGCACGATCTTTTCGTTGGTGGCTGTGATCAAACGCTCCGCGTGTGCGAGAACGGCATCCTGCTCGAACGAGGTGAGCACGCCTTCGTTCATGAGGATGGAGGTCATGTATCCGGACATTACGCACGACTGGCATCCGAACATCAGCCCGATATAGAGTATGACCGACAGCACCGCCCGCAGAATGTGCCATCCCTTCGGTGCGGTATGTGCGGAGGTCTGCTGTGTGCCGGAGGGAGAGGGATTTTCCGGAGCAGGTGCGGATTCTTCCTTCCGCCATCCGCAGCCGGGACAGAAGCTCTCGTTATCCCGCAGTTCTCTGCCGCATCGCGGACATTTCATAGCGTTCCCTCCGTTTCAGCGGAAGCATCCGGCGCAGGAGCTGCGGACGCTTCCAGTTCTTCCAGACGCGCACGGATTTTTTTCAGTTCGTTTTCGATCGGGTCGGGGATGTGTACCTGGTCGAGGTCCTGCGTGACGACTTTTTCGCCTGCTCTGCGCACAACCTTTGCCGGGATGCCGACAGCGGTGGCGTTTTCGGGAACATCGCCGAGCACAACCGCACCCGCCGCAATTTTCGCACCGGAGCCGACCGTGAAGTTGCCGAGCAGCTTCGCACCGGAGCCGACCATGACATTGTCGCCGAGGGTCGGATGACGCTTGCCGGTCTGCTTGCCCGTACCGCCGAGGGTCACGCCCTGATAGATCGTGCAGTTGTCCCCCACGACAGCGGTTTCGCCGATGACAACGCCCGAGCCGTGGTCAATGAACAGTCCTTTGCCGATGGTCGCACCGGGGTGGATTTCGATGCCGGTGAGAAACCGTGCGAACTGCGATACGGCGCGTGCGGAGAACTTCCACCCCTGTTCGTGCATGGCGTGTGCCAAACGGTAGAGGATGAGCGCGTGCACGCCCGAGTAGAGGAGCATGACTTCCAGCCGTCCTCTTGCCGCAGGGTCGCGCTCGCAGATGGAGTCGATGTCCGCGAGAATGGCTTTCGCATCACAGACCAGCGCACGCTCAATCGGCGTTTCCGGCGTGAATGCGATATGGAATTTCCCGTTTTCGGTTTTTGTTATATTTCTTTTCATCGGATATTCTCTCTTTTCCGAACACAGTTCCGGACTGCGTTCTGCGGAGTTTTTCGGAGGCGGAGCGGATAAACAAAAAGCACACCTCTGCACAGACCTGTATGCTGTATCAGAGGCGCACCTGCGCGGTTCCACTCTGTTTTTTCACTCACTGCGGCATGATAACGCTGCCATACGGGACGGGATACGCAAAAAAATCTTCCCCCATCCGGCTCACGGACGCACAGGGAGGCTGTTCCGGTACCGCTTTCAGCACTGCGGCACTCTCTGGACGGAACGCTTGCCTCTTTCTTTCCGGTCAAAGCCTTTGTCGTTTACCATTATATACTACATCGCCGGAAAAGTAAACCGTTATTTTTCATAAATTCCCACTTTTCCCCGGCGAAAAAATATCAAAATATATTCATGAAAATCCCTGTAATTTGCGCGGATTTATGGTATAATATAAAATGTACGCAATTATTCCGGCAGGGACAGGATATATCCCTCCCCGCGCACGGTCAAAAGCACGCCCTGCCCGAAGACGGGGATGAGCTTCTGCCGCAGATAGCGGATATACACATCCGTGACGTTCGTCTCTCCGCTGTCCCCCCAGACAGCACGGCGCAGATCGTTCCGCAAAACGGTTCTGCCGCGGTGCGCGAAGAGGTACGAAAACACAGCGGCTTCCGTCGGCGTCAGGTGAATGGTCTGTGTGCCCCAGCGGATCTCCGTTCCGGAAAAGACAACCGGCTCCGCTTCCTTCTGTACGGGAGAAAGCTCTGCGGTTTTACTGTCCCCGGCATCGGTGAGTTCATGCACCGCGTCGGCAAGTTCCCTGTAGGAAAGCGGCAGATGCACGACTTTGACATCGAACGCGCATTCCGGCAAGGTCCGCGCACGGGTCAGATAAACGATGCCGCTGTACGGCGCGGGAGAAAGAGGCAGCCGATCCGTAATAAGTACGGCACCGTCTTCCCCGGATTCGGCAATGCCTTCCAGACGAAGCAGCGCCCGGACCGTCTCGAGGAGAACGCTGTCTTCAATCTGTGCGGTACACCCTGTACGTGCCATCCGTACCACCGCCTTTTTCAAAAATGATCAGTATAAGCATACCACAATCAACCGCATTTGTCAACGGCGCATCTGCCCGTCACCGCAGAAAGGACTTTCTATGATCAACGAACCCCTTCCGACGGATATGACCCGCGAAAATACCTGCTGTTTTACGGGACACCGGAAAATTCCCGCTGACCGTGAAAAAGAGGTCGTTCTTGCGCTTTCACGCACTGTGCGGATTCTTGCTGTCAACGGCTACCGCTGGTTTGTCTGCGGCGGTGCAATCGGGTTTGATACGCTCGCAGCCGAAGCTGTGCTGAAATGGCGGGAGAAGGCAAAAATCCGGCTGTTTCTCGCGCTCCCCTGTCTCGATCAGACGGAAGATTGGGTGAAATACCCCGATTTTGAAGAGAATATCCGACGATACCGGGACATCAAGGCGCAGGCGGACTTTGTTTACTATACCGGTGAACTGCGGACGCAGACTGCGATGAAGACACGCAATCAGTACATGGTGGATGTGTCGTCCTTGTGTACGGCTTTTTATAACGGTGCCCCCCGCAGCGGCTCCGGTCAGACCTGCCGCATGGCGCAGAAAGCCGGACTGGAGGTTTACAACCTCTACGACGAAATCATGCGCTGAAGCGTGCGGGATACAAAAACGCGCAAAAGAAAATTTATATAAAAATGAGGATAACCAACATGAAAACTCTTGTAAAGCACGAAGGAGCACCGGCAATCCGCCCGGTTCTTACCATTGTCATGGACGGTGTGGGCATCGCTCCCGACACCGGTGCGAACGCTGTCAAGATGGCGCGCACACCCAACCTCGACCGTCTGATGGCGAACTATCCCGTTCTGTCCCTCAAGGCACACGGTACTGCTGTCGGTCTTCCCTCCGATGACGACATGGGCAACTCCGAAGTCGGTCACAACGCACTCGGCTCCGGTCAGGTATTCGCACAGGGCGCCAAGCTCGTTTCCGCGTCCATTGAATCCGGCAAGATGTTCGCTTCCGAAACATGGCAGACCCTCATCGGCGGCGTAAAGGAAAAAAGCGGCACGCTGCACTTCATCGGTCTGTTCTCCGACGGCAATGTGCACAGCCACATCGACCACTTAAAGGCAATGCTCGTGCAGGCAAAGAAGGAAGGCGTGAAGACGATCCGCATCCACATCCTTCTCGACGGCCGTGACGTAGGCGAAACCTCCGCGCTCGAATATATTGATCCCTTTGAAGCGTTCATCGCGGATCTTTCCGACGAAAACTGCTCTGTCAAAATCGCTTCCGGCGGCGGCAGAATGCAGATCACCATGGACCGTTACGAAGCAAACTGGGGCATGGTTGACCTCGGCTGGAAGACCCACGTTCTCGGCGAAGGCAGACAGTTCGCATCCGCAAGAGAAGCGGTCGAAACCTACCGCGCAGAAACCAAGGCAATCGACCAGGACCTTCCGCCCTTCGTTATCGCCGAAAACGGCAAGCCTGTCGGCACTGTTGAAGACGGGGACAGCGTGATCTTCTTCAACTTCCGCGGCGACCGTGCGATTGAAATCTCCAAGGCATTCGACGGTGATGCTTCCTTCGATAAGTTCGACCGCGTGCGCGTACCCGCAGTTCTCTACGCAGGTATGCTCGAATACGACGGTGACCTGCATATTCCCTCCCGCTACCTCGTCAATCCCCCGGAAATCACCAACACTATGGGCGAATACCTCGCTGACATGAAGATTTCCCAGTTTGCCATCTCCGAAACCCAGAAATACGGTCACGTTACCTACTTCTGGAACGGCAACAAGTCCGGCAAGTTCTCCGAGGAATACGAAACCTACGAAGAAATCCCGTCCGATATCGTTCCCTTTGAACAGAGACCGTGGATGAAGTGCGCGGAAATCACCGACAGACTCATCGAAGTCCTCCAGTCCGGCAAGTACGACTGCATCCGCGTCAACTTCCCCAACGGCGACATGGTCGGACACACCGGTTCTCTCGAAGCTACGATCTGCTCCATGGAAGCGCTCGACCTCCAGCTCGGCAGAATTCTTCCCGTACTCGATCAGGCAGGCGGCGTTGCTGTCATCACCGCAGACCACGGCAATGCGGACGAAATGGCTGAATTCGACAAGAAGGCAGGCACTGTCAAGAGAAACAAGGATGGCAGCCTCAAGGCAAAGACCAGCCATACGCTCAATCCCGTACCGTGCATCATTTACGACAACAAGTTTGCAGACAGCTACACGGTCAAGACCGAAGGAAGCTACGGGCTTTCCAATGTCGCGGCAACGGTCGTCAATCTGCTCGGCTATGAAGCACCCGATATGTGGGATGCATCCATGATCGAACTGAAGTAATACGGCACAAAGACATACCGCGTTGGTTTTGCGACCGGCGCGGTTTTTCGTTGGATGGGGCGGAAAATTTGAAGTTATTGCATTGGTGACGGGTGAAGAAATATCCAAAATCCGGTAGGGGAGGGGCTTGCTCCTCCCGTCGAATGATTAGTATAAACCGTATTTTATGATCTTTACGGACGATTTGTTTATAAAATCACGTGCGCACCTGATTTTTTCACGGGAGGAGCAAGCCCCTCCCCTACAGCTGCTCGGGAACGATCGTATATCCGCTGAAACATCGTCAACTTCAGATTTCCCCGCCTGTTTATTATCTTTATCTCGGAGGGTTTATGTTTTACGAACGCGGACTTTTTTCCTGCTCCTCTTTCCTTGACCTGCCCGGCGTCCGTCACGGATTTTCCTCGCGTACCGGCGGCGTTTCCGTGCAGCCCCATACCGCATCGTTCAATCTCTCCCGCGGACTGGGGGATGATGATGCGGTCGTGTGCAGAAACCTCGATATCTTCGCGCAGTCGCTGACAGACGGGACTTACGGCGGAGAGCGAACCGTTACGGTGCACCAGATCCATTCCGCGAAGGTGCGGGTTCTGACTGACGCCAATGCCGGGGAAGGATTTTCGCTTCCGTGCGGGGAGGACTGCGACGGATTCGTGACCGATCAGCCCGGCATCATCCCCATCGCGCGCACGGCTGACTGCGTACCGGTTCTGCTCGCGGGACTGAAAAACGACGCATCCCCCGTCATTGCCGCCGTTCATGCGGGCTGGAAGGGCACGGTTTCGGGCATCTGCGCCGCCGCTGTCGAAAAAATGCTCGCACTCGGCTGTACGCGGGAGAGCATCCGTGCGGCAGTCGGACCGCATATCGGCTTCTGCTGCTACGAGGTCGGCGAGGATTTCATCGAATCCGTTGCGGCGGTGAGAGGGAACGATTTTGCCCTCAGACACATCCGCAAAAACGCAGACATGGCAAAAGCGCACGCCGATCTCACGTCGATGAATCTCGAGATTCTCGCGGATGCGGGCATTGCACCCGAATGCGTCGATGTGCATCCCGCCTGTACCATGTGCGCTCCGGATAAGTATTATTCCCACCGTGCATCGGGCGGAAAACGCGGCGTGATGGGCGGGGGGATCTGCATTCTGTGAGCGAAAAAACGCTGTTTTCAAACTTTCAATATATCTTTGGCAAAACATCACACAAAAATCACATAATTCTCTCCAAAATCCGGCATTGTTCAAGATTTATTTAAAATTTCGTGATATAATCTAAACTATCTATCATTATTCTTGATCTTTGTGCGTGTGCGTCGTGCGTGCGTGCAGACAGGAGGTCTTTTTACCCCATGATTGAAATAACCAATCTCGTCAAAAATTACGGTGCCAAGTTCGCCGTGGATGACATCAGCTTCAAAATCGGCAAGGGCGAAATCGTCGGTTTCCTCGGTCCGAACGGAGCAGGCAAGTCCACCACGATGAACATCCTCACCGGCTACCTCTCGTCCACCTCGGGCGAAGCCAAAGTCGGCGGCATCGACATTCTCGAAAACCCCAACGAAGCCAAAAAGCTCATCGGCTTCCTCCCCGAACAGCCCCCGCTCTACGTGGATATGACCGTCAACGAATACCTTAACTTCGTTTACGAAATCAAGGGCTGCAAGCTCAACCGGCAGAAGCATATCGCCGAAGTCCGTCAGGTGACCAAAATCGACGACGTGCAGAACCGCCTCATCAAGAACCTCTCCAAAGGCTACCGACAGCGCGTCGGCATCGCTCAGGCACTCGTCGGCAACCCGCCCGTCATCATCTTCGACGAACCGACCGTAGGTCTTGACCCCAAGCAGATTATCGAAATCCGCAACCTCATCCGCAACCTCGGTCAGACCCATACCGTCGTTCTGTCCACCCATATCCTGTCCGAAGTGCAGTCCGTGTGCGACCGCATCATCATCATCAACGAAGGCAAGATCATCGCGGACGAAAAAACCGAAAGCATTACAAAGGTCGTCGAGGAAAACCGCCGCTACTCCCTCAAGGTCTGCGGTCCCCAGAGAGAAGTCCAGAACACACTGAAAAATATCCCCGGCGTGCTCTCCGTTGAACTCACCGGCGAACGCGAACTCGACAGCTATACCTACATCGTCGAAGCGGAACGCGGCGTGGATATCAGAAAACCCGTCTTCTACGCACTCAGCGAACGCCAGTGGCCCCTCATCGGCATGGAAGCGGTCGGCATGAACCTCGAAGAAGTCTTCATCAAGATCATGGACCGCGCCGTATAACTCCACCCCGCGCGTGAGCCAGAACCACCATACCCTTAGCCTGCAAATTCCGCACGCTCTCCACGGCGTGGGCGAATGGGGTCTCGGTGGTCCCCATGAGCCGTATGAACGATTTTCTGATCCTTTGGATCCAATACGGTGTCGTTCAGCTTCACGTTAACAGCTTATTTCTCCCACCCCCTCGTTATCATATCAACTTTTGAATATGGCTACGCACCCAAACGTGCGCCAGTCGAAAGTTTTTTGCGGAGCTTTTTTTCAAAAAAGCGACCGTTTCCCCCAAAACGAAATCCCCCAGCGCACATCCCTCTATACAACTTTAGGAGTTCAGAAATGTTTGCTATTTATAAGAAAGAAATGCGCACATATTTTACGACGCCCGTCGGATATGTGTTCATCGCAGTGTTCCTTGCAGTATCCGGATTTCTGTTTGCGTTCTCAACGCTGCAGTCACAGACTTCGGATGTTTCCGGGTATTTTCAGCTGATGATTTTCGGGTATATTGTGATTGTTCCGCTTCTGACGATGCGCAGCTTTGCGGAAGAACGGCGTACCCGCACCGAGCAGCTTCTCATGACAGCGCCCGTGTCCATTACGGCTATGATCGGCGCAAAGTTCCTCGCAGCGTTCACCATGTTCGGCGGAACGGTGCTGGTCAGCTGCCTGTACTATCTGCCTCTGTTCGGCTACGGTGAGCCCAATGTCGCGCGCGCGTTCGGATGCCTCATCGCCATGCTGCTGATCGGTATGTGCTTCATCTCCGTCGGCATCTTCGTGTCCACCCTCACCGAAAGCACCGTGACCGCGTGCACCGGAACCATGGCTGTGCTCATCGGCTTTGTTGCGGCGGCACTGTTCAATAACCTCATTGATTCCTACTTTGTCCGTTCCATCCTCAACTGGATTTCCGTCTATTCCCGGTATGTGAACTTTACTTACGGGATCTTCGATATTGCCGCAGCCGTATATTATCTCTCCATCACCGCGATCTTCCTCTTCCTCAGCGTCCGCGTGTACGAGAGAAGACGCTATGCGTAATCCCGGAGGTGCAGCTATATGAAACAGTCCTTCACTCAGTCCAGAAAATTCAAGTACGGCTCCGTCGCAACCGCATTCACCATTGCGTTTGTCGCCATCGTCGTCATCTTCAATATCATCTTCACTGCCCTTGCAGGCAAGTATATGTGGTATATCGACATGACCGAAGAGCAGACCTATACGCTCTCCGAAGAAGCAAAGGAAATCATGTCCGATATCACCGAAGAAGTCAATATCTACTTCGCTTCCGACCCCGACGTGCTCATGAACGGCACCAATTCCTCCTACCTGCGCTATATCTATACCACAGCGCTCCAGCTTGAGGAAGCCTTCTCCAATGTCAACGTCGAAGCTGTCAATGTCCTCAAGAACCCCTTGTTCTTCCGTGAATTCTATACCACTGCCGCTACCGATATCGACACCGACTCCGTCATCCTCGAATCGAACGGCGAAGTCCGCGTGTTCGCTGCGGAAGCGTTCTTCGTCTTCAATGATATCAGCGACGCATCCACCGTGTGGGCTTACGACGGCGAAGAATCCTTCCTTTCCGGTATCATGCAGGTCACCCAGACCGATACCCCCAAGGTTGTCTTCACCATCGAACACGGAGAAGATATCGGCGGCGCCATGTTCCTCGCGGATATCTTCGCTACCAACGGCTTTACTGTCGAAACGCTCAGCCTCGCACAGAATGACCTCGATGAAGATACCCGTATCCTCGTCGTTTTCAACCCCATCTATGACTTTGTAGGCGCGGAAGCCGAAGAAAAATCCCGCAATGAAGTCGAAAAAATCGACAAGTTCCTCGACAACCACGGCTGCCTCATGGTCTTCTCCGATCCCGAAAACGCAGCCAACCTCACCAACCTCAGTGAACTGCTCGAGGAATGGGGCATCGCTTACAAGGATAACGCCACCGTGCGCGATATGGAACACGCCATGACGACCGACGGATATTCCGTTGTCGCACAGTACCAGCCCGATACCCTCGGCGGCTCCATCTACCGTGACCTCAATAACCTCGCAACACCTCCCAAGACCGTTATCCGCAAGCCCGTTCCCATCGACATTCTCTGGACAACCGGCGGCGGCATCAATGGTTCGAGAGATGTGTCCGCTGTCCTCAAGTCCCACGATACTTCCGAACTCATGCAGAACGGCATGGTTGTCGATTCCGGTTCTTATAACCTCGTCACCATCTCCCGTGAAACCAATATCGTGGATAACGAGTATTACTACTCCTACGTGATGGCGTTCGGCTCTCCCACCTTTGCGGCACAGTCCTATATCGACTCCAATGCCTTCGCAAACGAGGATATCCTTGCGGCGGCTATGCGTGCGGTCGGCCGTGAACGTGTGCTGTCCATGCTTGAATTCAAGCCCTTCGACAACAGCGATATCACCATCACCACTGCCGAAGCGAATAAATGGACCGTTGCCATGACGCTCGTCATTCCCGCAGTCATCGCTCTCTGCGGTATCGTTGTGATTACCAGGAGAAAGCATTCATGAAACTGAAAAACCAGAAAACGATCTTTATCGTGCTCGCGGCGCTTTTCGTCGTCCTGCTTGTCCTCTATTTTGTTGTGATTGTCCCCCTGACCGCGGAAATCAAAGATGATTCTCCCGCCGCAGACATCATCGAAGGGGAAGTGCTCATCAACAATGTCCTGACCAACTTCTATATGTTCGAGCCCATCCAGCGTGCTTCCATGCAGTCCATTGAAGTCGAGAATGAGTTCGGCGGCTATAAGATTTACCGTGACGCGGCGGATACCTTCCAGCTTGATGGCTTCCTCGGTCTGAATTTTGACCCGGAACTGTTTTCCAGCCTCGTCGTCACCACCGGTACGCCTACCGTTATGCAGCGCATCGGACAGGATCTCGACGAACAGGGGCTCGCGGAATACGGCTTTGACGATCCGCAGGCTTCCTGGACGATCACGGACCTCAACGGCAATAAAACCAAGGTCATCGTCGGCGACCAGCTCCTCACCGAAGGCGGCTACTACGTCATGCTCGACGGCAGAAATGCAGTCTATATCATGGGCACTACCCTCGCCGATACCATCCTGCAGCCCGCCTATAAGCTCCTCACACCGCTGCTGACCGCCGGTATGTCCACCAATACCTACTTCTTCGTGGAAGAATTCATGGTATGGAAGGGCGAAGATCTGTTCGTCAACGTGGAAAAGGTGCCGGATGCGGAAATGTCCAATCCCGACGCCATCGTGGAATCCCGCCTGCTCTATCCCCTTTCGGAAACCGGCGAGCGGTATGAAATCAACGATACGCTCTATTTTGAAATTCTCTATAATTTCATTGCTCTGCAGGGCGAAAGCGTCGAAGCGTTCCTGCCGACCGACGAAGAGCTTGCACAGTTCGGTCTGGAAACGCCCGCGTATACCATCAGCTATAAGTTCAACGACCCCAACACCCCCGAGGATACCACCTACGACTTCTGGATTTTCGTCTCCGAACAGCAAGCGGACGGCACCTACTACGCCGTATCGAATCTGCTCGGCTACTCGATCGTCTGCAAAGTCTCGAACGAAATGCTCGGCTGGCTTGAAAAGGATAAGTTCGCATGGATCTTCCCGACGCCGTTCTTTGAAAATATTCAGGATGTCGGCAGAATCACCATCCAGGCGGAAAACATCGACGTGGACTTCCGTCTCTCGCACAGCATGGAAGCGGACGGTACCACGCCCGTTCTCGATGTTACCGATGTCAAGTCCGGTACGGTAATCCCGAACAAGGACGTCAAGAACTTCCGTGAATTCTATAAGACCATGCTCAATATCACGAATCAGGAATATGCGACGCTCTCCGCAGAGGACCGTGCTGCCCTCACATCGAACGACGACAACCTGGTTATGACTATGACCTACGAAGGCTCGAAGACGGATAACTACTGCGAATACAAATTCTACCGCTATGTGGAAGAATCCACGGGCAAGATCAGCGGCGGCAAGTATTTCGTCACCGTCAACGGCATCGGGGAATTCTACACGACCAACGACCTTGTCGAAAAGGTCATGAACGATATCCCCCGCGTACTCAACGGTCTCGATATCGACGCATACAGACACAACTGATTTTCCGTGTGCACATTGCCGCAGGGATGCCGAAACGCTCTCTGCGGCATTTTTGCGTATGAAAACATTGGCACAGACACCGGCTGGCTGAAAATTTGAATATTACGGGATGTCTGTCGGCTGTTCGTCTGGTCTGCACCAAGCCTTCCCCCTTGTGGGGAAGGGGGACCGTTTACGGTGGATGAGGGTGAAAACTTGAAAATTTGACCGGTCTGCGCGGGTATAGAATATCAGTCAACAAGGACTTAGAATACCAGTCAACAAGGACTTAGAATACCAGTCAACACAGGTTTAGAATACCAAATTGCCAGTTTTTTACCCTCATCCGTCAAAATTCCGCATTTTCAATGCGAAATTTCGCCACCTTCCCCCACCGAATGAACAAAGTTCATTCAGGGGAAGGCTTGGGTGCAGACCGAACGGACACCTGACAGATATACCGCCAGCTTCAAATTGACCGAACGCCGTCCCGCTTTTTTTCGATTTCCCTTGCATTCCGCCGCATTTTGTGGTATACTGTATCCTGCAAAAATTTGTGTATCAAAGGAGATACCCGTGAACAGAAAACTCAGTGCACCTACGGATATGACCGTCGGTACTCCGTGGAAGCGCATTCTCATCTTCACCCTGCCCATGCTGCTCGGCAATATCGCACAGCAGCTTTACAGCACCGTGGACAGCATTGTTGTCGGGAAGTATGTGGGCGACCTTGCTCTGGCTGCTGTCGGAAGCGCGATGCCCATTCTCAATATGCTTCTCGTACTTTTCATCGGCATATCGGCAGGCGCGAGTATCATGGTTTCCCAGTATTTCGGTGCGAGAAACCGTGAATCCCTGTCGCAGACCATCGGCAACTGCATCACCGTTACGGCAATCTGCTGTATCGGCATGATCTTCATCGCTTCACCGCTCATCCGGCCTCTGCTGATCCTTTTGAATACGCCTGAAACGATCCTCGACTGGTGTACGAACTACCTGCTCATTTCCCTCATCGGCGGCGCGGGCATGGCGTACTACAACATTCTTTCCGGGATTATCCGCGGACTGGGCGATTCATTCTCGGCACTTCTCTATCTCCTTGCCGCTACTGTCATCAACATTGTGCTTGACATCTGGTTTGTTGCCGGTCTCGGACTCGGCGTCCCCGGAGTCGCGCTTGCAACCGTTATCGCGCAGATTATTTCATCGCTTCTGTGCCTGATCAAGCTGGCAAGAATGAAGGAATACTTCGATTTTGAAAAGAAGTACTTCCGTCCCCGGGCACTGTACGCGAAAACGCTCATCCGGCTCGGTCTTCCGTCCGGTCTGACACAGGCGATTTTCTCTTCCGCCATGCTCATCGTACAGTCGCTGACCAACTCCTTCGGGGAACAGTTCATCGCCGCGAACGTCGTCATCATGCGTGTGGACGGCTTTGCGATGATGCCGAACTTCTCCTTCGGTACGGCGCTGACCACGTACGCGGGGCAGAACGTCGGTGCGGGACTGTATGACCGCGTGACGAAAGGCGCAAAGCAGGGCACATTCATGGCTGTGCTGACTTCGACGACCATTACACTGGCGATTCTCCTGTTCGGCAAGCATCTCATGGGGATTTTCACCGATACGGCGGAACTGGTCGAACTCAGCTATCGGCTGATGCAGATTCTCGCAGTCGGTTATATCGCCGTTGCCGTGACGCAGAGCCTTTCCGGAATCATGCGCGGCGCGGGCGATACCATGACGCCTATGTGGATTTCGCTGATTACGACGGTTGCGATCCGCGTGCCGCTTGCGTACGGAATTTCATACCTGACCCGTACACCGGAGCTGGAATTCGGCAGAAGCGAATGTATCCAGATCTCGCTGCTGTGCTCGTGGGTGATCGGCGCACTGCTCACCGCACTGTTCTACGCGCGCGGCAAGTGGAAAACGAAGGCAATCAAACAGTAAAAGCCAAACGAACGCCAGTATAAAAGTTTTGATCAAACTTTTTCAAAAGTTTGCGGGGTCAAGGGGCGGAGCCCTTGTCGATCTCCGCAGAGATCGAAGCACCCAGGCGTTCGAAAAAGTTCCTCTTTTTGCTACTTTTTCTCCTCGCTAAAGGAGAAAAAGTAGAACTATATCCTTCATATCATCAAAAGGCGTGCCGCAAATTACATCCGTAAACGTAAAATGCGGCACGCTTTTCTGTTTTCCGGAAATATTTCGTTTATTAACATTTTTCACTTGAAATATCCGCATAGATTTACTACAATATTCCCTGTATATCCTCAACTGAAAAAAGGAAAATTCTCATGAAAAATATTCTTACCAGAATCCTTCTCGCGGCGATGCTGACCGTGTTCGCCGTTATGCTTGCGTCCTGCGGAGAAAAGGACGAATTTGCCGCTCCGGCAGGCATGGTAACCGCTTCTGATGAAAAAGCGGATTTCTACCTCTATGTCCCCGAAGAATGGACCGTGGACTACTCCACAGCGGCAGCAGGCGCATACTATAGCCCTGCCGATCCCTCCAGCGTTTCCGTTATGGCATGGGAACTGGAACATACCGATACCTCCCTCGATGACTGGTGGACGGTCAATCAGAACGATATCACCATGGTCTTCCAGAATTTCGCGCTGGAAAGTGAAGAAAACTGCACCATCAACGACCTGTACGCAAAAAAGTATACCTATACCGCATCCCTCGGCGAGTATAACTACAAAATTATGCAGGCGGCGTGCATCAAGGACGCAGTCGTCTACCTCTTTACTTATACCTCCCTTCCCGAAAACTTTGACGCACACCTCGGCGACGTGAACGAAATGCTCGAATATCTCATCATCAAGTAATCATGACAGAACATTATTTTGACCAGTCCGCAACAACCAGACCCTCACAGGCGGCGCTTACTGCTCTCACCGATGCGGCGGCAGTCTGGGGAAATCCGTCGTCCGTGCACGCACTCGGTCAGCAGGCAGCTCTTCTCCTGCGGGAATCCAGACAGAAAATCGCTAAAGCGTTCGGGCTGCCGCGCACAGCAAAGGATGCCGTGATCTTCACTTCCTGCGGCACCGAAGCGAACAATCTCGCCATGCTCGGCTGTGCGGCATCGAAAAAACGCGACCCGGAACACCCCGGTACCATCGTCATTTCCGCCGGAGAACATCCCTCCGTGGAAAATCCCGCACAGCGTCTCGAAGCACAGGGATATACCGTCCTCCGCGTCCCCACAGCAGGCGGCGTGCTCGACCTCGGCTGGCTCGAAAACGAACTGCAGACGTGCTCCGCTCCCGTTATCTTCGCCGGCTTCATGCTCGTCAACAATGAAACGGGTGCCGTTTACGACGTGAAAGCGGCATCCGCTCTCGTGAAAAAATATTTCCCCGACGCACTCGTCCACTGCGACGCCGTACAGGGATTTTTAAAAATAAAATGTACCCCCATGTCCCTCGGCGCGGATACCATGACCGTCAGCGCACATAAAATCCATGCTGTCCGGGGCGCGGCGGCTCTGTATGTCTCGGAAAACACCCTCCGGCGGCGGCATCTCGTCCCCATTCTTCCCGGCGGGGGACAGGAAAACGGCTTCCGCAGCGGAACGGAAAACCTCTGCTCCATCGCTTCCTTTGCGGCGGCAGCGGAAGAAGGACGCGCCAACCTCGCCGAAAACCGCTGCAAAACCGAAAACCTGCGCCAAATCCTCAATGAAGGGCTGGCAAGGCTCGACGTGAAGCAGAATCAGGCACTCGGCGCACAGAACGCTGTCTTTCTGCCGCATATCTGCTCGATCGCACTCCCCGGCATCAAAAGCGAAACCATGCTCAATTTTCTCTCATCAAAAGGCGTGTATGTCTCTGCGGGATCTGCCTGCTCGGCGTATTCCAAGAAAAAAAGCGCGGCACTGGAACTGTTCGGCGTATCCCCCGACGACGCGGACTGCACACTGCGCATCTCCCTCGATCATACCAATACACAGGAAGACGCGGACGCACTGCTTGCGGGACTTGACGAAGGCATCGCGGCTCTGCAGAGAAAGCGGTAACGAAAGGAAGCTGACCATGCTCTATCAAAATTATATCTGGGATTTCGACGGAACGATTTTCGATTCCTACCCCCATACCTGCGAAGTGTTCTGGTCCGTGCTCGGCGAAGAAGGTCTGCAGGATCGGCTCACAAAGGATGAACTGATGGCGCATCTGCTTGTATCGTTCGGGGACGCAAAGCGCTTCTCCGGCATCTCCGCGGAAGGCTATAAACGGTTCGATCAGATCACGCACCTCCTCGGGAATGCGGAAACAAAACCGCTTGTCGTGCCGTATCCGGACTGCGAAAAGGTGCTGAAGGCTGTCGTTGACGCGGGCGGAAAGAACTTCATCTATACGCACCGCAATGCCACAACCATGTGGTACCTCTGGAAATACGGCATGCTTGGCTATTTCACGGATGTGGTTCTGTCGGAGGAAAAATTTCCCGGCAAACCTGCACCGGACGCGCTCCTTGCGCTGATGGAACGCAACGGTCTCGCAAAGGAAGAATGCATCATGGTCGGCGACAGGGAAATCGACGGTCTTTCCGGCAAAAATGCGGGGATCGCCGGCGCGCTTGTGAACTACCCGGACGCACTGCCAGACGGAAGAAATCCCGCCGAAGTGTCCGTTCTCGACTATACGGCGAAAAACCTGACTGCCTTTGCGGAACTGATGGGAATTCTCTGACCGCTGCCCGTGAAGGTGAAAATCGGTCTGAAAAAACGTGCATATTTTGAACGGAAAAATGCATAAATGACTGCGTATTGTGAGAGAAACACAAGTCTTTCGTATTGTGTGCAGAAAAAATTGTTATAAGAGACGGTCGATTATCCTTGCAATTGCGGCGCGGCTGTGGTATAATATAGACAAGAAGATATGAAGTATGGAGAGTGGGCAAGAAAACGTCCACTCTCTTGTTTTGCAGGCAGAACCGTCCCGGTGACTGCCGTGGAAAGGTGTGAAAACATGAAGCAGAAAAAGAATGTTGCCGAGACGGTGCGCGAACTTGCACAGCCTCTGGCAGACGAATTCGGTTTCATCCTGTGGGATGTGGAATATGCCCGTGAAGGCGCGGATATGGTACTGACCATCACCATCGACGCGGATAAAGACGGCGGCATCACCATTGACGACTGCGAGAAGATGCACCGTGCGATTGACCCGCTGCTGGACGAAGCGGATCCGATTGAGGAATCGTATCTGTTGTCGGTTTCCTCTCCCGGGGTAGAGAGAGTGCTGACCAGACCGGAGCATTTTGAACGCATGGCGGGATTTGACGTCAATCTGAAGTTCTACACGGCAGTGGACGGATCGAAGACGCTGCGCGGAACGCTGGTCGGACTGCGGAAAGCGGAAGACGGTACGGATGAGATTGTCGTCACCGTCGGCGAAGAAGAGCGCGCATTCGCAAAGAAAGCCGTCGCAAAATGCGAAACCGTTTTCGATTGGTAAAAATTTAAACTGCACGCCGCCGCCATAAAAGTTTTGATCAAACTTTTTCAAAAGTTTGCGGGTTCTTAGGGCGGAGCCCTGAGTCGACCTCCGCAGAGGTCGAAACACCCAAGACATCCGAAAAAGTTCCTCTTTTTGCTACTTTTTCTCCTCGCTAAAGGAGAAAAAGTAGACGGGAATTTTGGTATTCACAATTTTATCAATATAACGCACGTTAAACAGAAACAAAGCAACACATAAATCCATAGAAAGGCATGGAACACAGACATGAACGCAGAGCTTTTTGAAGCGCTTGAACTGCTTGAGAAAACGAAGGGCATTCCGGTTGACTATATGCTTGAGAAGGTGGAAGCCGCACTGGTCTCCGCATTCAAGAAGGAATACGGCACATCCGCAGTCCGCGTAGATATCAATAAGGAAAAGAAAGATGTCCGCGTATACAAGCGCCGCACGGTTGTGGAAGAAGTGCTCGACCCGAAGGAAGAAATCTCCCTCGAAGAAGCGCAGTCGATCAGCCGCCGGTACGAGCTCGGTACGGTAGTGGAAGAAGAAATCAAAACGAAAACCTTCGGCAGAATTTCCGCACAGACCGCAAAGCAGGTCATCGTACAGGGCATCCGCGAAGCTGAAAAGAATAACATGGCACGCGAATATGAAAAGAAGCGCGAAGAAGTCATTTCCGCACTCGTCACCAAGCGCGACGACTCCACCGGCGACGTCTGGGTGGATACGGGCACAAGCGACGTCATTCTTCCCGCGCATGACCAGATCCCGGGTGAAATCCTGCGTGTCGGCGACAGAATCCGCGTGTTCGTTACGGAAGTCAACCGCGATACGGAAACCGGTCCTCTCGTCACCCTGTCCAGAACAGCTCCCGGCATGATCAAGCGGATGTTTGAAGTGGATATCCCCGAAATCGCGGACGGTACGGTTATAGTCAAGGGCATCGCACGCGAAGCCGGCTCCCGCTCCAAGATTTCCGTTTACTCCCGTGACCCCGAAGTGGACGCTGTCGGCGCGTGCATCGGCAACCGCGGTATGCGTATCAACGCCATCGTTGACGAACTCCGCGGCGAAAAAATCGACATTATCCAGTTCTCCGAAAAACCGGAAGAATACATCGCCGCCTCCCTCTCCCCCGCCGAAGCTCTCTCCGTGGAATTCGACGGTGAACGCAGCGCAACCGTTCAGGTCGCAGGCGAGCAGCTCTCCCTCGCAATCGGCAAGGAAGGTCAGAACGTCCGCCTCGCCGCCAAGCTGACCGGCTGCAAAATCGACATCAAAGGCGTGAGAGTCTAAGACGGGCGTGCTTACGGGGCGTATGGGAGGAGAGACGCGAGGGAACTTTTGAAAAAGTTCCCCTCGACCCCTCAAAACTTTCAGACTGGCGCACGGGTTCAGCATCTCCGAATGTGCGGCTGATATGATCACGAGGGGATGGAAGAGATAAGCTGTTATTCTGAAGCTGACAGGAGTGACTTTCGTCCAAGGGATCAGAAACTCGGTAATACGGCTCATGGGGGCCGCCGAGACCCCATTCGCCCACGCCGTAGAGGATGCCTTCATTACTCAATTATTTATCATTCATTATTCATTTTTTCCGAAAGGAAAACATTATGGCAGAAACAAAACCGAAAAAGCAGGGGATGCCGAAGAAAAAAATACCGGAACGGCACTGCGTCGGATGTCAGGGAACTTTTGAAAAACGCGACCTGATCCGTGTCGTCCGTTCTCCGGAAGGCGAAATTTCTATCGACTTTACGGGCAAGAAGTCCGGGCGCGGCGCATACCTCTGTAAAAAGGAAGCCTGCTTCAAAAAGGCGAGAAAAACGGGTATTCTTCACCGACAGCTGAACTGCGAAATTGCGGAAGAAATCTACGAAGAGCTGGAAAAGGAAATCCGTCTTGCTGAAAGCGAAGCGCAGTAACGCGGAATTACAGCGGGAGTGAGAGAATGACGGAAAGATATATCGGTCTGTGCATGGCGGCAGGCGGCGTGATCACGGGTGCGGATTCTGTGCTCGGGGCAGTCCGCGGCGGCAAGGCAAAGTTTGTACTCATTGCCCGCGATGCATCTGACAGAACCAAAAAACAGATCACTGATAAATGTACCTATTATAACGTAAAATATTGTATCGGCGAATACGACAGCGCGGCGCTGGCACAGATGCTCGGCAAGAGATCGCTGTGCAGTGCGGCTGCATTGACAGGGCGCGGGCCATGGGCGAATGCTGTAAAAGCATTGGAAAACAGATTGGAACAAACGGATGAGACCCGAACCTGCGCCGGAACAGAATGCTGCGATGACAGAAAGGATGATTGTTAATGGCAACAAAATCAAATTCGATGTTTCGCATCAGTCAGCTTGCGAAAGATCTTGGCGTAAAGCCGAAAGAACTGCAGGGAAAGCTGGAGGAAATCGGCATTACCGTAAAGAGCAGCTCCGCAGCGCTTGAATCTGATGAAGTGAATCTTCTCTTTGAGAGCATGACCCAGAACGCGCGGATCAAGGACATAGACGGATACCTGAACGGAAAAACGAAGATCACTCTGCCCCAGTCTCCCGAAGTCCGTGCAGCAGAAGAAGCGCGTGCAGCAGCAGAAGCAGAAGCAAAAGCCAAGGCAGAAGCGGAAGCGAAAGCAAAAGCGGAAGCCGAAGCGAAGGCGAAAGCAGAAGCAGAGGCTAAGGCAAAAGCAGAAGCAGAAGCGAAAGCAAAAGCGGAAGCTGAAGCCAAGGCAAGAGCAGAAGCCGAAGCTAAAGCGAAAGCAGAAGCCGAAGCTAAAGCGAAAGCAGAAGCCGAAGCTAAGGCAAGAGCAGAAGCCGAAGCGAAAGCAAAAGCAGAAGCAGAAGCAAAGGCAGAAGCAGAAGCGAAAGCAAAAGCAGAAGCAGAAGCGAAAGTAAAAGCAGAAGCGGAAGCAAAGGCAAAGGCAGAAGCAGAAGCAAAGGCAAAAGCGGAAGCCGAAGCCAAGACAAAAGCCGAAGCGGAAGCCAAAGCAAAAGCAGAAGAAGAAGCAAAAGCCGCTCTCAACAAATCGACGGAAAGAACACAGGGACAGACTATGCAGAATAATCAGAACGGAGGCTCTCCGGAGCGTCAGAATAATACCCGCCGCGACAGCAACAACCGCTTTGATAACAACCGCGGCGACAACCGTGCGAATACCAACGGACAGAAACCGCAGTTCGGCACACAGCGTGACGGTCAGCCCAGAGATGGTCAGCCCAGAGATGGGCAGCAGAACCGCGACGGCAGCCGTCCGTTCCAGCCCAGAGACGGTCAGCAGCCCCGTACCGAAAACCGTCCCTTCAGCAGAGACGGACAGCAGAACCGCGACGGTCAGCCCAGAGATGGGCAGCAGAACCGCGACAAATTCCAGCCGCGTGACAACGGTATGCGCGACAAGGACTCCGGCAATGACCGCGCTCCGATTCCGCCGCAGCCGAAGCCGAAAATCGAACAGGGTGTGGAAAAGAAGCGTACCGGTCAGACCCGTGTTGTCGATACCAGAACCACCTCCAATGTTGACCTGTCCAAGTACGACGAACGCCTTGAAACCTTCTCTCCCGAAATGGACGAATCCAAGTCCAATAAGCAGAAGCTGAAAAAGCAGAACCAGCGCGGCGACAATAAGGGCACCGGACGCAAGAGCGACAAGGAACGCATGGCGATGGATAAGATCCGTGCGAACATTGAAAAGGCGAAGAAACAGCCTCTCAAGGTGCAGATTCCGGATGAAATCACCGTCGGCGAACTGGCGCAGAGACTCAAGATTACCGCTGCGGAATGCGTGAAGAAGCTGATGCTCATGGGCATGATGGCGACCGTCAACCAGGTGATCGACTTCGATACCGCTTACCTGATCGCGGACGAAATGGGTGCGGAAGTCACGCGCGAAGTCACCGTTACCATTGAAGAAAAGCTGTTCAGCGAAGAACCGGATACCGAAGAAAATCTCGAAATCCGCGCGCCCGTTGTCTGCGTCATGGGTCACGTTGACCACGGCAAGACCTCCATCCTCGACGCAATCCGTCATACGAACGTAACCACAGGGGAAGCCGGCGGCATCACCCAGCACATCGGTGCGTACAGAGTCACCGTGGACGACCGCGACATCACCTTCCTCGACACGCCCGGTCACGAAGCCTTCACCGCTATGCGTGCACGCGGCGCACAGTGTACGGATATTGCGATCCTCGTTGTAGCGGGGGACGATGGCATCATGCCGCAGACCGTGGAAGCGATCAACCACGCAAAGGCTGCAGGCGTTGACATCATTGTTGCGATCAACAAGATGGATAAGCCGCACGCAAACGCGGACACCGTCAAGACCGAACTGACCAAGTACGACCTCGTTCCCGAAGAATGGGGCGGCGATATCATGTGTGTTCCCGTATCCGCGCATACGAAGATGGGTATCCCGGATCTTCTCGAAGATATCCTCCTCATCGCGGACGTCAAGGAATATAAGGCAAATCCGACCAAGAGAGCAAAGGGCGTTGTCATCGAAGCGAAGCTCGATAAGGGCCGCGGTCCCGTTGCAACCGTTCTCGTACAGGACGGTACGCTCCGTTCCGGCGATATCGTGATTGCGGGCACTTCCGTAGGCCGTGTCCGTGCGATGACGAACGACAAGGGACGCACGCTCAAGGAAGCAGGCCCGTCCGTTCCGGTGGAAATCATAGGCCTTAGCGAAGTTCCGCTCGCAGGCGACGAATTCAACGCGGTTGAAGACGAACGCATGGCAAGAGAACTTGCGGACCAGAGACGCGAAAAGGCGAAGGAAGAGCTGTTCAAGCAGTCTGCAAAGGTATCCCTCGACGACCTGTTCAGCCAGATTGCGGCAGGTGTCAAGGAACTGAACATTATTGTCAAGGCAGACGTGGGCGGTTCCGCAGAAGCTGTCAAGCAGTCTCTTGAAAAACTGTCGAACGAAGAAGTCAAGGTCCGCGTCATCCACTCCGCAGTCGGCGGCATCACGGAATCCGACGTTATGTTCGCAGCGGCATCCAATGCCATCATTGTCGGCTTCAACGTCCGTCCCGACAAGGGTGCGATTGACTCCGCGGAACGCCAGAGCGTGGATATCCGCACCTACCGAATCATTTACGAATGCATTGAAGAAATTACTGCCGCTATGAAGGGTATGCTTGCACCGACCTACAAGGAAGTGCTGCAGGGTCATATCGAAGTCCGTCAGACGATCAAGGTTCCGAATGTCGGCATGATTGCAGGTTCCTATGTTCAGGACGGTAAGGTAACGAGACAGTCCCAGATCCGCATAGTCCGCGACGGTGTGGTCATCATGGAAGACAAGATTTCCTCCCTGCGCAGATTCAAGGACGACGTCCGCGAAGTGGCAACCGGCTACGAATGCGGTATCGGTCTGGAAAAGTGCATGGATATTCAGGTCGGCGATATTCTGGAAGCCTATATCATGGAAGAAGTCGAACGGTAAGGCATTTTCCGAAATACAACCGGCAATTACAAGCAATAAAACGCAGTTTCCTTTCATGGGAGCTGCGTTTTTTTCATTTCCTGTGCTATTTTCCCTGACCAGACTTCCGTACCCGTCACGGAAATACTATTCCCCCGCATCACCCATGCTTTCCCGAAACATTCACCCCCGGACTGCCGGAATGCGCCATGCACGAACCGACGCTTTATTTGCCTCCGCTGCGGTATAATACCATCAACCGGAACACCTCCCCCCACTGTTCCGCCGATGTGGGTAAACCACACCTACATAACAAACGATCGTTTTACCGGTTTCTATCATCCAATTCATTCACGGAGGTCAACATGAAAGAAAAATCGAAGACACAACGTGCCGCGCTTGATGTAAAAGGCAGTATGCGCGCCTTCCTGTCGTCGGTACGGGCAAAGCGGATCGGGATGATTCTGCTTTCGTTTGCAGTCGCACTGGTCACTGCAGCAGCAGCGGCATTCCGGGCGTCTACCCATTCGGTATTGCCCTGACAGCAGCTGCATCCGGCGTTACGGCAGCTCTTTCAGCGGCGGCAGGCGCAATTCTGGGGGCTTTTCGGATCCCTGCCGTCGGATCAGCCCACGCAGTCCTCCTTGCCGCCCTGCTCGCGGTGCGCATCGTTGTATCCGTCTGGATAGCGGACAATGGGCGTACACCGGCACAGAAGAAATCACGCGGCAGCAAAGAGAGCGGCAGGATCAAAAACTTCTTCAGAGAGATGCGGGAGAGTCCCGGAAATACCATAGCATCCGCCTTGTCCGTGTCTGCGGGCGGGACCATGCTCCGGGAGAATATCCGCGTCAGACTGGCACTTGCAGCCTGTACAGCACTGTTCGCCGGAGCATGGTCCGCGGCAGAGGGCGGGTATGAATATGTCGATCTGTTCGGTGCTGTTTTTTCCCTGCTTCTGACACCTGTTGTTACATACCTGTTCTATGCCGTCGGAGAACGGAAAATGCGCTATTCCCCCATTCGGGAAATTGCCGTATATTTCTGTGCCGCGGTTGTCACACTCGCACTCACCACGCTGTCCCACGGAGGCATAACCGGTCTGGATGCATCTGTACTGGGTATCAGCAGAAAGCATGTCTTTGACTGGGGCGTTCTGTTCGCATTTGCGGCGGCAGTCATCACATCCACGGAATACGGGGTGCATCGGGGGGCGCTGCTCGGACTTGCGTGCGGATTGGTGATGCAGCCGGTCTACGCACCGTCTTACGCGATTGCAGCGCTCGTTGCGGGCAGTTTCGCGGGCTTTTCGACCGTATTTGCCGTTCTTGCCGCCGGTGCGCTTGCATCCGCATGGGCTGTCTATGTCGCGGGACTGACCGGCATGACCGATCTTTTCGCACCGATATTTACGGCTTGCGCGGCACTGATCCCCGTTTTCCGCTTCCATGTCCTCCGCCTGCCCGATTCACTCTTCGGGACGGAGCTGTACGGACAGCGGACTCGACGGAAAAACACCGATGCGGCGATGGCAGAGGTCACCGCATCCAATCTGAAAAACCGGATTCACGCACTGTCGGACGGGATGCAGTCGCTGTCGGATGTTCTCGGCGGCATGGCACAGCGCCTGACCAAGCCCGTCCGCGCCGACTATGAAGAAATCACACGCACCGCATTCGATACCTATTGTCACACCTGCCGCAGCCGGGAACGATGCCATGAGGCAAAAAAATCGAAAACAGAGCCGGTCATCCGGCAGATGACAGAACAGCTGGTGCGCGAAGGTGCGGTGCACGCTGATATTGTCCCGTCGTCCATGGCGGCTTCGTGCTGGAACATGGGACGGATCCTCGACGAAATCAATCTCGCCGTGGGAAAGAAAATTGCAGAAGGAAAAAGGGGGGATAAACTGTCCGTGTCCGCTGCCGATTACGGACTTGCCGGAGAGCTGATGCGTCAGGCGGCAAAAGCGGAGGCGGCGGAGGCAGAGCCGGATGAACGTCTGTCGGCAAAACTGCGGCGTGTGCTGTCGTACCACAATTTCGGTGCGGCGTCCGTCACGGTTTACGGAGAACGGCAGAAGCATATTTTCGTGTCGGATGTGGATCTCACAGCCACACGCATGGGAGGAGAGGATATCAGGAAGCTGTTTGAGTCCCTGGTGGGACTGCCGCTTTCCGCACCGGAATTTTCACTGGACGGAGCGGTTCTTTCGATGAAAATGCGGTCCGTTCCGCGCTTTGGATGCACAGCGGGAATGTATTCCTGTGCGGCGTCGCAGGTACAGAAGTACTGGCAGAAAGTCAGAAACTGCGGCGCAGACTCACAGGCAGACCCGGATGCGGATGAAATCGCCGAAACGGAAAGCTGTGAAGCGGAAGAATCCGCGGGAGCTGAAATTTCGATCACGGACGAAGAACCGGACGGTGTCTGCGGGGACGGAATTGTCTCCTTTGAAACGGGCGGCAAGCAGTACATGATTCTTTCCGACGGCATGGGAAGCGGCAGGGAGGCGGCGGTCACGTCATCCGTCGTCATCAGCCTGCTTGAGAGGCTCATCCGCGCCGGAGCGGATATGGAAAGCGCGCTCAAAATGCTCAACGGCATTGTGCGCTGTACCGGACGGGAGTGTTCGGCGACGGTTGACATCGCACAGATTGATCTTGTGACGGGGGAAGCGAGATTTGTCAAGAGCGGTGCGGCGCCGTCGTTCATTCTCCGGGACGGGAGCATCTTCCGTCTGCAGTCGAAGACAGTGCCTATCGGCATCATCCGCGCACTGGACGCCGAAATGATCACATTCACGGTCGAAGAGGGGGATACGGTCGTGATGGTATCGGACGGAGCAGCCAGATCGTACGATGAAGCGCCGTGGCTCCTCGATTTGATGACGGATGATCACACGGTTCTCTTCGGGGACGAGCGCAGTGCGGCTGTCACGATTGTCAGCGAAGCGGCTCTGCGCGGCTCCACGGACGACATTACCGCTGGCATCATGCGCATCCGTGCGGGAAGAAAGGAGAGTGCATAAAGAAATCGGACAGAAAAAAAGACTGCCGCAATCCGTGGGGGGACGGATGGGGCAGTCTTTTCTGCATATTTACTTAATCATTTGTGTAGTTGTCGAAGTAACCCTGTACCAGAACGACGGGAGTACCCTTGTCGCCGGAGCCGGAGGTCAGGTCACAGAGGGAGCCGATCAGGTCGGTCAGCTGACGGGGTGTCGTGCCCTGTGCCGCCATATTGCCGACGAGACTGGAGCCGTCCTTTGCCTTGATGCTTTCGCTGATCGCCTTCTTGAGCGCTTCGCCGGACAGTTCCTTGTAATCGTTGTCCGCGAGATACTTCAGCTTGAGTTCGTTCGGCGTGCCGATCAGACCGTCGGTGTATGCGGGAGATACAACCGGGTCAGCCAGTTCCCAGATTTTGCCCTGCGGGTCCTTGAATGCACCGTCGCCGTAGACCATAACTTCCACGTGCTTGCCGGTGGCGTCGAGGATGTTCTTCTGAATGTCGAGAACGAGCTGCTTGCATTCGCGGGGGAAGAGCTTGATCTTGTCTTCCGTGGACTTATTCGAGCCGAGCAGACCGTATGCTTCGTTGCAGCCGGAACCGTCAACGGGAGAGGTGAGAATGTCGTCCAGACCGCAGACCACTTCGGCACCTGCAGCCTTGAGGATTCTCTTGGTTCTCTTTCTCGAGTGAATGTCGCAGGTGAGCACGTTCTTTGTGTAGTCAAGGATCGCCTTCGGCTGATTTGCGAAGATGACTTCTACTTCCGCACCCATTTCGCGGATCAGATCGCTGTAGTATGCCACGTAGTCCACGCCGGTGAAGGGATGCTTGTTTTCGCCGAAGAGTTCGCGGTATTTTTCAAGAGAAAGAACATCCGCGTACGGGTCAATGCCCGCTTCGTCAAGCTGGTCGAGGGAAACGAGTTCGTTGCCCACTTCATCGGAGGGATAGCTGAGCATGAGAACGATTTTCTTCGCTCCCTTTGCAATGCCGCGCAGACAGATTGCAAAACGGTTGCGGGAAAGAATCGGGAAAATAACGCCGATGGTGCCGCCGCCGAGCTTGGACTTTACGTCTGCGGCGATTGCGTCTACGGATGCATAGTTGCCCTGCGCTCTTGCCACAATGGACTCGGTGATGGAAATAACATCGCGGTCGCGCAGCTCAAAGCCTTCGTATTCGGCAGCTTCGAGCACACTTTTGCTCACAATCACAGCGAGATCGTCGCCCTCACGGATGATGGGGCAGCGGATGCCGCGGGATACAGTACCAACTCTGCGTTCTTTGGATTCCATATATTTGAATTCCTTTCGAAATGTGGATTTTGCGTGCGGAATGACGGCTCGTGACGGAATAGCAGAAAATAGTATCTCCATCAGAACCACACTTTATTATACATGATTTCGCTTTATTTTGCAAGGGCATACGGAATAAAAATGGAAATAAACGTATAAAAATTATGGGGGCGGCAGACAGAGGATTTTGTGCTAAATTCTGCGGCATACGCATGATTTGCACAGGGAGCGGGCGGGGACATCCGATACAAAAAGCAGAGGCTGCCACCAACGGACAGCCCCTGTTTGTTTTATGGAATCGTTTTAGTCAGTGTAAGCAAGACCTGCGAGGAGGTAGCAGACTGCTGCAAGGTCGTAACGGTTCATGTCACGGTCTTTTTCGTAAGTCTTCGCGGTTACCAGATCAATCTTGATTGCGGTTTCTTCAATGGTATCCTTGTACTTGAGGTCAACGAAGGAGATGTCGTTGATCAGTTCAAGCGCTTCGAGGTAGTAGCGTACCATTGCGCATGCGCTCTGGATGGTGCAGGTTTCGTTCAGGGTGATGGTTTCGTCGATTACGCCGTACTTTTCAGCCCAGTCAATGCGTTCGGAAACGGTGTCGAGCTTGCCTGCCGTGTCGGACATTTCAGCAAGAGCCGCTGCGAAATCCTTGTTGGTGATCTTGGTGCCGCCGGAGAAGTAAACCTTGCCCTTTTCCTTTGCGGATGCGGACATGATGCCGGATTCGGTTACATATTCAACAGCCTTTTCATAGCCGGCTCTGAGGTCGCAGAAGGGGTTGTTCCACTGGAAGGTGACTGCAATGTTCATGTTGCCGTCGATCTTCTGAACGGTGTAGTAGGAGGGATTGCCCACGCTCTTGCCGTTGACGGTTACCTTTGCAACAGAGTAGTTCTTGGAAGCGGGAACGAAATGGTAAGCAACGATGTCGGTGTAGTTTGCACTTACCTTGTCAGCGCTGACGGTTGCTTCGTTCTTCTGTGCGGTGATTTTGCCGCTGCCGGTTACGGATGTGGTGATGTCGTAGGTCTTGAGATTGGAAACCTTTTCAAAGTATGCGCGGATGACGGTGTTCTTCTTGACGGTGATTTCGATGGTGTTGTCTGCGTATACGGGAACGCTTTCGCCGTTTACAACAACGTCAGTGAGAACATAACCCTTGCTGGGCGTGAAGGAGACGGTCTTTTTTTCGCCGTAGTGAGCGGTGCTGCCGCCGAGAACTTCCGCATAGCCGCCGCGGGTGCAGGTAACGCGAACGGTGTATTCGTCGTAATCCCAGTAGATGTTGGAGGAAATCTTCTTGTCGGAAACGTGGTTTGCAGCGCAGATGTAGCGTGCATAGAGTACGCCGTTATATGCAATATAATCTTCAAAGAATGCATATCTGGAGCATCCGTGACGCGGGCATTCGATCTTTGAGGAGGGCTTGGTGTCGATTTCGGGAAGTGCAGCGGTGTGCTTCAGATAGAAGTCTTCCTTGCAGGAAGTGCAGTAGTAACGGTCGCGTACTTCGCCTGCATAGTTGAGAACGGTTTCAAGGAAGATGGACTTCTTGGAGGTGCAGTTGGTGCATTCCTTGCCGCTGTAGAGCTTGTCGGTGCTGCCGTCAACGATACCGCCGATAATGTCGCCGATAATTACATCGCCGAAGGTGCCGTTCTTACGGCAGAGAGAGTCGAGGCACTGCCAGTAGATAACGCCGTGGCGGACAAAGTGGAAGGAGAATCCGCCGCACTTCGGGCAGTCGTCGTACCACCAGGAGTAGATGGAGTCGTCGTCATAGTCGATCTTGCCGCCGAGGGTCAGATCGAGACCGAACATTTCGTAGATGCTGAGCAGATCGGAGAAGTTGACGGCGTCATCCCGGTCGGTCTTAATCACGCCGTTGCCGCTGCTGTTCAGAATTTTTACAGCGGAGGTGCTGACTGCCATGGATGCGAGCATCAAAACAGCCAGAACGAGGGAGAGAATCTTTTTCATGTGTTTGTTTCCTTTCGTGTGGTTGAAGTGGAAAAATTTTCGTGCTTCCAGTATAACATGACAGCCGCCTGGAAGTGTTACAAAATTATGAATTCTTGCAGAGATAAACGATTTATTTCCGCCGGAACCTTTCTGTTTTCTTAGACGTTTAAAATGGGAAAAAGTTCCGCTTTTGTGATGTTTTTCAAAAATATTTTTTCACATCCCCGTCAGAGCGGACAGATCGGTACGTCAGCTTTGTCCTTCCTCCGTGAGCGCAGCGATTTCCTCCGCCGCCATGGCGATCATGGTGCCGAGCGGAAGGTCGCGCACGCCGATGATGGTGGTTTCACAGGGCATACTGTTCATGGGAATGAGCAGACGCACGGCATCGGCACAGGCAACGGCTGCGGCGGCACGGGCGGTGATCTCCCCGAGCATGGCATCCACCATGACAATGCCCACCGGACCTGCGATAATGTCCGCTTTGCGGCAGGCGGCGACGATGGAATTTTCTCCCGTAGCCGCGCGAATCGGTCCGGCTTTCAGCATATTCGCGGTTGCGATGGAATTGGTGCCGACAGCGGTGACGGAGAGCGGTTTTCCGCTGTCAAGCAGTTTTTCGATCAGCGCACGACCGATTTTGCCGCCCTGTCCGTCGATGATGAGAATATTTTTCATGCGTAATCCTCCGTAAAAATCTTCTGTGACTTCTTTCCTATATTATACAGTCCCGCGCCGCCGTTTGCAAGAGGAAAGCCGAGCGGAAGCAGCACGGCAGCATAATTTGCTTTAGAGAGTAAATTTGAAGTTGACGATGTTTCAGCGGACATACGATCGTTCCCGAGCAGCTGTAGGGGAGGGGCTTGCTCCTCCCGCCGAATGATTTGGATAAACCGCATTTTTATCATCTTCACGGACGATTTGATTACAAAATTTTGTGCGTACCTGATTCCTTCACGGGAGGAGCAAGCCCCTCCCCTACCGGATTTTGGACATTTCTTCACCCGTCACCAATGCGATAACTTCAAATTTTTTGTAACATATAAGATTAAGTTAAGATTAAGTAAATACTGCTGCCATGCCGCACCGGAAGAAAAAACCGCTCTTGCAATGCGTGCGCTTCCGTGCTATAATAATACTGGAAATTTATGCAGACGGAGGACGGTATGAACAAAATCAATATCCAGCGGCTTCTGCATACCCTTTTGCCTTTTTTGATCATGACCATGATCCAGCGCTCGCTGATGCTTCTTTTCGGTCAGCTCGGACTGACGGGAGAAACGGCACAGCTCTGCGCTTTTCTTCCCGCCGCGGCTGTCTGTGTGCTGGTGTTCCGCATCAGAACCTATACGCCTGCCGATGAGGAAAACGATACGGAAAGCGTGCCCCTTGAGAAAAAACCGCTCTTTCCCACAGCTCTGCGGACTCTGCAGGCGTGCGCACTCATGATCGCCGCCATGTTTGCCGTTTCTGCAGTTCTCGGCGGGGAAGCGGAAGAAACGGATTTCACCGTTCTGCGCGTGCTCTCTCTGCTGGTCATCTACCCGGTAACGGAGGAAATTCTGTTCCGGAAGCTGTTCTACGGCGAACTGCGGCTCATGCACCCCGTTTTCGGCGTGGTCGCGCAGGCGCTCATGTTCGCCATCGTCCATCACACGGTCGGCGGCATGATTTACGCTCTTGCCAGCGGCATTGTCCTCGGCATTCTCTGCGAACAGACCGGCCGGCTCCGTGCGGTCATTGCGGCGCACTGCATCATCAACCTGCGTTCCCTTCTGTGTCTGACCGTGCTCGCCCAGCGGACGGGACTGGTGCAGATCATTGACGGCATCATCATCATTGCAGGGGCTTTGTCCTTTGTGGCACAGACGATTCTTGACAACAGAATCCCGATCGGGGAAGAAACGGACGGTGAAAACGATGCACAGTCCTGAAACTTTGCGTGAACAGACCGTCGCCCGCATTCTCTCCGCGTATGACAGCGTCCCCGATTCCCCTCATGAAGCGGATGCATACTGGATGTCCGCGGCACTTGCACTTGCACAGCAGGCGGCACTGGAAGGCGAAGTTCCCGTCGGATGCGTCCTTGTCCGCGACGGAAAAATTCTCACCGGAGACTATAACGGACGCGAAACCTTCCGCGATCCTTTGTACCATGCCGAATCCGCCGCAATCCGGAAAGCATCCCGGCTCCTCGGCGGGTGGAGACTTACCCGGTGCACCCTTTATGTCACGCTGGAACCCTGTCCGATGTGCGCGGGAGCGGTCTGGGCGGCAAGGGTGGAGCGCGTTGTCATCGGTGCGAAGGACGCAAAGGCAGGCGCGATGGGATCACTGCTCAATCTTATCAGTTATCCGCTCAATCACAAGCCCTCCGTCACCTTCGGCGTCATGGAAAAGGAAGCGCGGGCACTTTTACAGGAATTTTTTGCCGCACGGAGAAACAGAACATGAAAAAAACGCTCTTTATATCCGATCTGGACGGAACGCTCCTCAATGCGCAGGCGAATCTTCCCGCAGAGGCGGCGCGCCGGATCAATCGGCTGACCGGTCAGGGCGTGATGATCACCTATGCCACGGCACGAACGGTGCGCTCCGTCAGCTCCATCCTCGGCGAAATCGACTTCACCCTGCCCGGCGCGTGCCCCGCTGCGCTCATGAACGGTGTTCTGGTGCGCGACATGAAAACCGGCGAGTACATCCGCGCGGCGGTTCTGGACCGGGACAAAGCACAGGCGGTACTGGATGCGGTCACTGCCGGAGGAGACGCCGAACCGTTCATCTACGCGCTCGACCGGGACACACCCATCGCCGGCGATCCCCTCATCACCTGCTGGAAAAGACTGGCGAACGATGCCATGCGCGCGTTCATGGACGAACGGATCGAACGCTTCGGCAAACCGTTTGTGCATATCGGCTCCCTCGGCGACGTCCCCGGCGAGATCGTATATTTTGCTGTCATCGGTTCAAAAGAGGCAGTCACGGCGGCGGCAGAGCGCGTCGGAGGGATTGCGGGAACGAAATATGCCTGCTACCGCGATGCGTACAGCCCGTCCGTGTGGTATCTCGAAGTCTTCGACGAAAGCGCATCGAAAAAGAACGCCGCCGAATTTCTGCGCACGATCACCGGTGCGGACGAGCTGGTCTGCTTCGGGGACAACCATAACGATCTGCCCATGTTTGAAGCGGCGGATGTGTCGGTTGCGGTCGAAAACGCGGTCGGTGAAGTCAAAGCCGCGGCGGACTCTGTCACGGACGATGTGGTGAAATTTATAGAAGAATATCTGCAGTGAGCACGGAGATACGGGAAAGAGGAGAAGGTCACTTTCTTGAAAGAATTGCCGAAGAGAAAATCCACAAGGTTAAAAGATTTTGATTACAGTTCCGCCGGAGCGTATTTTGTTACTGTATGTACACGGGACAGAATGCAAATCTTATCCGAAATTGTTCAGGTGAACCATACGGATACCAGCGAAACGCAAATCTTATCTGAAATCGTTACGGTAAACCATGCGGATGCCGGTAAAACGCAAAAATTTGCGGTAGGGGAGGGGCTTGCTCCTCCCGAATTTTGGGTTAAATTAAAACCCTGCGGAGAGATTGCACAAGAACAATTACGATCCATTGAAGTCAGATTTCCAAACATATCCATTGAAGATTATATAATTATGCCCGACCACATACACGTATTGATATGCCTGCATGAGTCTGCGGGAGGAGCAAGCCCCTCCCCTACCTTGGATGACGTGATTTGTGTGTTTAAATCGCTGACTTCCCGTATCTGTAAGCAGCAATACGGGATAGAAAAAATGTTTCAGCGTTCTTCTGCCGAGCATATCATCCGCAGCAGAGAGGATTATGAAACACATAGAAAATATATTGATCAAAACCCCATGCGGTGGTACTATAAGCATTCCGCATCAATCTGACACAACACCATCAAGGAGTAAAGTAAGAATATGACCTTTTTCGATTTGGAAAAAACGGCATACGAAGCCGCAAAGGAACTGCTCGGACTGGCAAAAGTCCCCTCCGGCGGCATCATGGTCATCGGCTGTTCGTCATCGGAAGTCTGCGGGGGACAGATCGGACACGCATCGTCTCCCGAAACTGCGGACGCTCTGTACCGCGGCATCAGAAAGGCGGCTGACGAAGCGGGCGTCTATACAGCGGCACAGTGCTGTGAACATCTCAACCGCGCCGTGGTCGTCGAACGGGCTGCTGTCGCGGCGGGCATTGCGGCGGGAACTGTCTCCCCCGTGAATGCCGTTCCCCAGCCGAAAGCGGGCGGATCGTTTGCGTCTGCGGCATACCGGGAAGCCGACGATCCCGTTGTGCTCGAACATATCAAAGCCGACTGCGGACTCGATATCGGCGGCACGCTGATCGGGATGCACCTGAAAGAAGTTGCGGTGCCCGTCCGGCTGTCGGTGAAGACTATCGGGGAAGCAAATCTCATCGCCGCGCGCACCAGACCGAAATTCATCGGCGGATGCCGTGCGGTCTATGATGAAGAAAAGATGTGACGGAGGCATGACGGATGGAGAAGAAAGAGAAAAATCTGCGTATCCGCACAAAGGACGCCGCGTATCAGAAGCTCGAAGTCCTCGCGTCCAACCGGAACAAACGCTATAAATACTACGAATTCCTTGTCGAAGGCGTGCGCAATCTCAACGAGGCGAAAAAGAACGGCTGGCAGTTCTCGTCCCTGATCTACGGTCCGGCGGCACAGCTTTCCGACTGGGCGAAGGACATGATCCGCACGACGAAGACCGACTGCAATATCGAGCTGTCCGCCCCCCTTCTCGCAGAACTGTCGGAAAAAGAGGACACCTCCGAGCTGATGGCGGTTGTAAAAATGCGCGCTGACGATGTGAATCAGATCAGAATCCGCAGAAAAGCACCGCTCATCGCCGTTTTCGACCGACCGTCGAACAAGGGCAATCTCGGCACGCTCATCCGCACCCTTGATTCCCTCGGCGCCGACGGACTGATCGTCACGGGGCACGGCGTGGATCTCTACGACCGCGAAGTGATCGGCGCGACCATGGGCTCGTTCTTCGCTCTGCCCGCAGTCCGCATTCCGAAGCACAGCGATCTGCTCGCGTACATGGATCAGCTGCGGGAAGCGTATGGGGATCTGTCCGTCATCGGAACAACGGCACACGCGGAAAAAGCGGTCTGGGAAGCCGATCTCACACGTCCGCTGATTCTGATGATCGGCTGTGAAACGGACGGGCTTTCCGACGGTCTGCGGCAGTACTGCACGGAGATGGTCACAATTCCGATGGCGGAAGGCTGCGCGGCAACCAGCTTCAATGTCGCGTGCGCGGCAACGGTTATGTTTTACGAAGCTGTCCGGCAGAGAACGGCTCTGCTGTGACAACAGGTATATATAAGGAGGGTTACGATGAAAAGCAATCACGATATCCACACACACAATCTGTTTTCCGCGTGCTGCCGGGATTTCCGTGCGGACGTTCCTGCCATGATCCGGCGGGAAGAGGAACTGGGCGTGGAAATTTTCGGGCTGTCCAACCACATCTGGGATGAACGGGTGCAGGGAAACAGTGGCTGGTACGGACATCAGACAGCGGCGCACGCACGGGAAGCGAAATATGCCATGGATGCATACAAGGGTTCACTCAAGCTCCTTTACGGCGCGGAAACCGAATATGCCTATCTGACCGATACGCTCGGTATGTCCTGCGAAGGTGCGGTGCAGTTCGACTATCTGCTCGTTCCGCACTCCCACAACCATATGCGCGGCTTTGTCATGGCGGATTATCCCGATATCGTCGCGGCGAAAGAAAAGCTGGCACGGGAAATCGAACAGAAGATGGCAGTCAGCGCGGATGCGGCGGCGAGAATGGCAAACGCGGCTCCGGCACAGCTGATCGACGAATATGCAAAGGAATTTGCCTGCGACCGGGAAGCGCATATCATGAAGCACATGATCAATTCCTTTGAAAGTCTTCTCGAAAACAAGACGTTTATCCAAATCGCGGCATCCGTCCCCGTTTCGATTGCGCATCCGTTTTCTCCCTGCGCAGCGTCCATGGCGGATCGTCCGAAGGTGCTTGCGAGATTCGTGAACGAATACGAAGCGCGGATTCTCTCCCTCTGCCAAAAAGCCGCAAAAATGGGTGTCGCCATGGAAATCAACCTCAGCGCCACCATGGAAAACGGCGGTCCCGATTACGGTGCGGATCATCCGGCTGTCAGACTGTACAAAATCATGAAAAAGGCGGGAAACCGCTTCACCTTCGGCACCGACTCGCACGGTTTGGATGCACTGGAAAAAATCCACACCTCCGATGCGTTCACCAAAGCCGCGGGCATTACGGAAGCAGACATCGCCGACTGGACGTGTCTGAAATAAGAAAATTTACGGCTGCTGCACAGCGGAAGATTCGATCTGCGGCGGCCTTTTTATTCCGCACAAATTTTTGCGAATTTTTCATTTGTGTGGAAATTTTGTTCAGAATATGCTATAATAGTGCTGTTATATCGGAAAGCGAGGAGAATATCATGCCCGAACTGGAATATATGGATGCTTTTTTTGAAAAAAGAATCGGCGATTATGACGAACATATGCTCGGCGATGTGGAAGGCTGCCGGGAAGGATACGAGGTCATGGCACAGCTTGTCCCGCAGTCGGCGAAGACCCTGCTCGACCTCGGATGCGGCACGGGACTGGAGCTGGACGCGATTTTCCGCCGCCTGCCCGATCTTGCCGTGACCGGCATTGACATGACGCAGGCGATGCTTGACAGACTGCGCGAAAAGCACTCCGGCAAACAGCTCCGACTCATCTGCGGCGATTATTTCAAAACGGACTTCGGCATCGCCCGCTTCGACTGTGCAGTATCCTTTGAGACGATGCACCACTTTTCCCCCGCAGACAAGCTGGGACTTTACAAAAGGCTGTGCGCATCCCTCAAAGACGGCGGCGTATATCTCGAATGCGACTACATGGTGGGCACGCAGATCGAAGAAGACCACCATTTTGCCGTATACGAAAAGCTGCGCCGTGAACAGAATATCCCCGCAGACGTTTTCTGCCACTACGACACCCCCTGCACCGTGGACAAACAGATCAGCCTGCTCACCGAAGCCGGATTCAAGTCGGTGGAAAAAGTCTTCTGTATCGGGAATACCGTCATGCTTTCGGCGAAAAAATAAAGTAAGAGGAAAAGCGGAAGTTGACGAGATGTCTGTTAGCTGTCCGTTCGGTTTGCACCAAGCCTTCCCCTGAATGAACTTTGTTCATTCGGTGGGGCAAGGGGGACCGTTTACGGTGGATGAGGGTAAAAACGTGAAACTTGGATAAATCTTTATTGGTATAGAATACCAGTCAACAGGGATATAGAATACCAGCCCACACGGGTATAGAATACCAAATTGCCTGTTTTTACCCTCATCCGCCGTTGCGACGGCACCTTCCCCACAAGGGGGAAGGCAAGGGGTTTTAGAATTTTGAATTCAGCTACATCTTATTAACTTCCAGTCCCCTCTCCCTTCATAAAAATCTCATCTATAAGGAACCGTATCATGCCTGCAAATATTTCCGTACGCGGTGCGCGTATGAACAACCTCAAAAATATCTCCGTGGACATTCCGCGCGATCAGCTTGTCGTTCTCACCGGGCTTTCCGGATCGGGAAAATCCTCCCTTGCGTTCGACACGATTTACGCGGAAGGACACCGACGCTTTGTCGAATCGCTGTCCTCCTATGCCCGGATGTTCATCGGTCAGCTCGACAAGCCCGATATCGACTCCATTGAAGGGCTGTCCCCGGCAATCTCCATTGACCAGAAGACCACCTCGAAAAACCCGCGCTCCACGGTCGGCACCGTCACCGAAATCTACGACTACCTCCGTCTGCTCTATGCACGGCTGGGTACCCCGCACTGTCCTGTCTGCGGACGCGAAATCAAGCAGGCGTCCATTGACGGGATCATTGACAAGATCATGACCCTCGAAGCCGGCACGCGTTTTATGATTCTCTCTCCCGTCGTCCGCGGCAAAAAGGGACGGCAGGAAAAGGTTCTCGCCGACGCGAAGAAAAACGGCTATGTCCGCGCACGCATCGACGGCATTCTGTACGACCTCACCGAAGATATCGAACTGGACAAGAATCTCCGCCACACGGTCGAGCTGGTCATCGACAGACTGGTCATGAAGCCCGACCTCCGAAGCCGTCTGACCGACTCCGTGGAATGCGCCCTGCGTGAATCGGACGGCATGATCACCATGGCAACCGTCCCGCGGGAAGGAGAAGCGGAAGAAATCGAGTTCTCCACCAACTACGCCTGCCCCGAGCACGGTGTTTCCTTCAGCGAACTGGAGCCGCGTATGTTCTCATTCAACAATCCCTTCGGCGCGTGTCCCACCTGCACCGGACTGGGCGTGCTCCGCTCCGTGGATCCGAAGAAGGTCATTCCGGACAAAACGCTCTCCCTCTCCGAAGGCGGCATTGCCGTCAACGGCTTCAAATCCCTCACCGACGACTCGTGGAACGGGCCTCTGCTCATCGCTGCACTGGAAAAATACGGCGTGACCCTCGATACCCCCCTCGCGGATTATCCGAAAGCCGCCTATGACGCGCTTCTGTACGGCACGCCGGAAACGCTGACCGTCACCCGCCATTTCGGAAACCGCAGTCAGACGCAGACGCTGCGCTTCGAGGGCATTCTCTCCATGATCGAAACCCGTGCCCAGCCGAACGCATGGGAACACGAATACTACGAACAGTTCCTCACCGACCGGGAATGTCCCGACTGCCGCGGCGCGAAGCTCAATCCGTCCGCACTGGGCGTAACCGTCGGAGACAAGAATATTCACCAGTTCTGCACCCTGTCCATCAGGGACGCGCTGGCATTCACGGAATCGCTCACCTTTTCCGAAATGGAAATGCAGATTGCCCGGGAAATCATCAAGGAGCTGAAAAGCCGGCTCGGATTCCTCGTGGCTGTGGGTCTGGACTACCTCACCCTCGCCAGAAAATCGGCAACCCTTTCCGGCGGCGAAGCACAGCGCATCCGTCTTGCCACCCAGATCGGCTCTTCTCTCGCGGGCGTGCTCTACATTCTCGACGAACCGTCCATCGGTCTGCACCAGCGGGACAACTCCAAGCTGATTGCGACGCTCAAGCATCTGCGGGATCTCGGCAATTCCGTTCTCGTCGTGGAGCATGATGAAGAAACCATGCAGGCGGCGGACTATATCATCGACATCGGTCCGGCAGCGGGCGTGCACGGCGGAGAAGTCGTCGCACAGGGAACCCCAGCCGAAGTTGCCGCCAATCCGGATTCCGTCACGGGCGCGTTCCTCTCCGGCAGACGGAAGATTGAAGTTCCCGCTGTACGGCGTGCCGGAAACGGCAGAAAGCTCACCGTCGTCGGCGCAAGGGAAAACAATCTCAGAAATATCTCCGTGGACATCCCGCTCGGATGCTTCGTCTGCGTCACAGGCGTATCCGGCTCGGGCAAATCGTCCCTCGTCAACGCGATTCTCTACCGTTCGCTGGCATCCAAGCTCAACCGTGCCATCACCTTCCCCGGGGATCACGACCGCATCGAAGGCATCGAGGCACTCGACAAAATCATTGCGATAGACCAAAGCCCGATCGGACGCACGCCCCGCTCCAACCCCGCGACGTACACGGGACTGTTCAACGACATCCGCACGCTCTTTGCATCCACGCCCGGTGCGAAAATGCGCGGATATCAGGCGGGACGCTTCTCGTTCAATGTCAAGGGCGGACGGTGCGAAGCCTGCGAAGGGGATGGCGTGAAGAAGATTGAAATGCACTTCCTCCCCGATGTGTACGTGACCTGCGACGTCTGCCGCGGCAAGCGATACAACCGCGAAACGCTGGAAGTGAAGTACAAGGAAAAGTCCATTTCGGACGTTCTCGACATGACTGCGGACGAAGGCGTGGAGTTCTTCCGCGATCTGCCAAAAATTGCGAACCGGCTCAGGCTCTTATGCGAAGTGGGACTTGGCTATATCAAAATCGGTCAGGCGTCCACCACGCTCTCCGGCGGCGAAGCACAGCGCGTGAAGCTGGCAGCGGAGCTGTCGAAGCGTTCCACGGGACGCACGCTGTATGTGCTCGACGAGCCGACAACGGGTCTGCACTCCGCGGATGTGGAAAAGCTGATCAAAATTCTGCAGACGCTCGTGGACAGCGGCAATACGGTCGTGGTCATCGAACACAATCTGGACGTGATCAAGTGCGCCGACCACATCATTGACATGGGTCCCGAAGGCGGTTCGGGCGGCGGAACGGTGATTGCACAGGGAACACCGGAAGAAGTCGCGGCTGCCGAAGGCTCGTACACGGGACAGTATCTCAGGGAAAAGCTGGGGATGTGATGTGTTCTCCGGCGGCAGCGGTTGTTTTTGCACGGGAAATTGTTAGTTATCGCATTGGTGATAGGAGAAGAAATATCCAAAATCCGATAGGGGAGGGGCTTGCTCCTCCCGTGAAGGAATCAGGTACGCACATAATTTTGTAATCAAATCGTCCGTGAAGATGATAAAATGCGGTTTATCTAAATCATTCGGCGTCAGGAGCAAGCCCCTCCCCTACCGTTATCCGAAAATATTCGATATCCGCTGACATATCGACAACTTCAAATTTTAAGCGAAGCTCCCGCCCTGTTTTTCAATCTCCCCTTGACAGCGGACGCACAGTCATGCTATAATTATAACAGAGGTTCACATGAACCGATCATTTCTATCCAAGTGAAAGGAATCCTCTATGAAAAAACGCGCAGCCGTTATTCCGCTTTATCTTCTTGCGGTGCTTATACTCATCGGCGTTGTCTATTACGTCACGCTCCCGCCGCTTTCGATATACGCCGGCGAGTTCTGGACGTTCATGCTCTTTCTCGATGCCGTTGTCTTTGTTTCCTACTGGGTCATCGGCATTCTCTCCGGGAAAATTTTCGCCGAAACCGTCAGAATGCCCTCGGGACACATCGACTTCCGCACTTCCATGGACGGAAAAAAGCCGAAATTCGTGAAGGTGCAGATCATCTTGACCTTTGCTGTGCTGGCGGTGCTGTTCGTCGGTTCCCTCGTCGGTTCGGAAATCTTCCGTGCGAAGACGTATTCCTCCCTCATCACCGTGGAGGAAAAGGACTTCGCTTCCACCATTGAAGAAACCGAATATGTTTCCGATATCTCCCTCATGGACACTTCCTCCGCACGCATCATCGGCGCGAGAACGCTCGGTACGCTCTCCGATCTGGTATCGCAGTACGAAGTTTCCTATGACTACACGCAGATTGCGATGCGCAGCGGCGATACGGCAAAACCGTACAAGGTTGCTCCGCTGGAATATGCCTCGTTCTTCAAATGGCTGACCAACCACAAGTCCGGCATCCCGGGATATGTCAAGGTGGACACCGTGGAATTCGACGCGGAATTCGTGCGGCTCAGCGGGGACTTTATCAAGTACAGCCCGTCGTCGTACTTCTCCACCGACCTTTTGCGCGCGCTCCGTTTTGCTTACCCGACCAAGATTTTCGGCAGCATCTGCTTTGAAGTGGACGACAGCGGACAGCCGTACTGGGTTGTCTCCACGATGAAGCCGAACGCGGGTCTTTTCGGCGCCATGGACGTGGATACGGTCATCACCATGGACGCCTGCACCGGTGAAACCGCGGAATACATCCCCTCCGAATCCCCCGACTGGATTGACATTGTCTACTACGGCGATCTCGTCATCCGCAAGTACGACTGGTACGGTATGCTCTCGGGCGGCTATATCAACTCCGCGTTCAGCCAGACCGGATGCGTTGTGACCACGGACGACTTCGGCTACAAGATCATCGGCAATGACGTCTACATCTTCACCGGCGTGACCTCCACGGCAGGGGACGAAGCGAACATCGGCTTCATTCTCGCCAACAGCCGCACGGGTGAATACCAGTACTTTGCCGTTCCGGGTGCGGAAGAATACTCCGCGATGGCAGCGGCACAGGGCTCCGTCCAGCAGTACGGCTACAAGGCATCGTTCCCGTCTCTGATCAACGTGGGCGGCGAAGCGACGTACATCATGGTTCTCAAGGACGCAAACGGCATTGTGAAGATGTACTCCATGGTCAACATGGAAAACTACAACATTGTCGTTACCAGCGAAACGCAGGAAGAAGCGTTCCAGAAATACAAGGCGGCGCTCCGTCAGGACAGCTCGAAGGGCAATGCCGCTTCGCAGACAACGGAGGAAATCACCGTTTCCGAAATCATCTACATCACCACCGGCGGAGAAACGACCGTTTATATCAAATCTCCCTCCGGCATCTACAGCACGGCGTTTGATGAAGCCCTTCTCTTTATCGAAGAGGGCGACAGCATCCGCGTCACCTATGCGTACAAACCGGAGTCCGGCGTAACGCAGATAACCAAATTTGAACGATAACGGCTTTCAAAAAACAGAACAGGACTGCTTCACCGGTGTGCTTGCTTACATCGGGAGGCAGTCCTTTTTGTGTGCGGAAACGGGTCTGCAAAAAAATCCCGCGATAACCGCAGTCGTCAAGCCGCTGACTGCAGTCCTTCGCGGGAAGAGGAAGGCTTTCACCTATATTCGACTCTATTATACACGATATTGTGTGATGTGTCAAGGGTTTTGTCTATATGTTGCACGATGGGCGGAAAATTTTTACAGAACACGGACGTCAATGGTCATCATCGTGCGCTGCATATCGGCGCCGCGGATCTCCACCATGTAGTCCAGCTCCAGTGAACCTCCGTTCTCAAATGTAAAGCCGCCTTCGCATTTTTTGGTGAAGACAGCAACTTCAAACGGCATAATGGGGGTCTGGTACGCGGAAATGTGGCGCTTCCCCTTTTCGCAGATCAGCGTACTCATCACGCCGCCCGTGTGGTAGATCGCCGCGCATCCCGGTTTCGACGGGTCATAACGGATAACCGTTCCCGTGTTGTCCATGGATTCTTCTTCCGCATACGAGATTTCGATCACTTCATTGCCGTTTTCGTCCGCAAGGCGTTCCATCGAGCCGAGCGTGCGGAATACGTACAGATCGTCATCGTCGTCTTCTTCCGGCTGCATTCCGAGCTTCTGTCCGATTTCCTGGATTTTGTCCCAGATCTGCTCGAGGGTCATCGCTTCGCCTTCCGCATCGCCTGCTTCGGCTGCTTCTTCAAAACCCGCGTCGTAGATTTCGCTTTCCGTGAAGCCGGCGTCGCGGTCGAGCATATCCTGTACGGCGTCGTTCATTTCCTCCGGATAATCCTCCGGGTTGGCGTGTCCGTCCGCATTGAGCGGATGACGGTCTTTTTTCAGTTCCTGAAACAGCGAAATAACGCCGCGGTATCTGCCGAGTTCGGGAACGGTGTGCTTTGCCGTGAGGGTGAGCCGCACCGTCCGGCGATGAGGGGTATTGACAAGTTCAGGCATAATCAGTCTCCGTTTATCATAATTTTGTTGGATCAGGTCCGTTTTTTCACGGGAACGAGCTTGGGTGTGAGATTCACCTGTGCGCCGTATTTTTCCGCCATGGCGAGCCCCTTCTCAAACGAAACAAGATCCGCTGTCACGTCAGGGGAGTGCGCATCGCAGCCGAGAACCACCTGTGCGCCGATCTCTCCGCAGAGACGGAAAAAGC
>JAFQLN010000171.1 GCA_017414585.1 Clostridia bacterium
TCACCGCAGGTCCCGGCGTGGAAGCATATTCCGCAGACGATCCGTTCGGGGAATGGACATACGAAGGTGTTGTCGGAACGGTCAAAGGTGGACGCAATTTCTGGGCACCGTCTATCGTGAAGTATCACGGGAAGTATTATATTTACGTCTCCTGTGACCTCGAAGGTGTTTTTGAACATATGCAGGTCATGGAAGGAGATAGTCCGCTCGGACCTTTCGGCAATCCCAAAAAGCTGTACAACGAATTTTCCATTGACTCTCATGTTGTGGAAACACAAGCCGGACTGTTTCTGTGGTATGCGAAGGACAACCGCGATACTGACCGCATCGGTACCCGTGTGTATATTGACCGTCTGCTCGATCCGTATACTCCCGCAAATGAACCGAAGGAAGTGGTTGTGCCGACGTTTGATGAAGAAATTTTTATGAAAAACCGCTATGGCGACGGTAAAAACTGGCACACCATTGAAGGGGCGTTCTGGTTTCGTGAAGGAGACTGGCAGTATGTCATGTACAGCGGCGCGTGCTACGAAAACGATACATATCACATCGGCTACGCAGCGGCGAAGTCGGACGAAGCGGATCTGACGAAGGTGGAGTTTGAAAAACACACCGCAGACGGCAGATTCGATCCGGTCATGATCAAAAATGACTGGGAAGAAGGCGTCGGACATCACAGCGTCCTGCAGTACAAGGGCGAATACTACGCAGTCTACCACGGACGGGATATAAAGGCAGAACCCGGACGCAGGGGAGACCGCAGAACCGCCAGAATCTGCAAACTGCACGTGGAAAACGGCGTGATCACCGCAGAACGGTATGAAGACCGCGTGTAATACGATAAAATAAAGAAAGGCTGACGATCCGTTCGGTACGGATTCTGTCAGCCTTTTTTGTTTGTTCGTTCGGAGCGGAGATGCGGAAAAACGGAACTGCCGGGGGATTATTCCATCAGATCCCGTACACGGAAGTGTGCACCGATATCCGATGCAATTTTCCGGCAGCGGTCGATATCAGCATCCGGAATGGTGCCGCGCACAACGGTAAGCACTACCTTGGGAACATACTTCGATACCTCACGGGCAAATCTAACAACACCGGGGAAGGTATTTTCACCGAATCGGGGGTGACAGAGCCGGCAGTATGTATCGGAATCCGCCGCGTTGAGACTGATTGACACACAGTCAACCAGTCCGCGGAAGGCAGGAGCGGTATCCTCTGCAAGAATCATGGATGCGTGCCCGTTCGTATTCACACGGATCGGTGTGTTCGAGCGTTCGCGGATCATCTTGCAGGTTTCCAGCATATCGTACAGACGGCAGGTCGGTTCTCCGTAGCCGCAGAAGACGATTTCGGAAAAATTGTTCAGTGTATGGGAGGACACATCGGCGATGATTTCCGCTAAAGTTGGTTCGCGATCCAGCCGCAGATCCTTGAAAAGATCGGGGGCGTTGGCAGAGTCGCGGACACAGAATTCACAGCGGTTCGTGCATAGATTGGTGATATTCACATACAGGCTGTTTTTGATAACGTAGGTCAGAGCCATACTATCCTCCACACGAAACCGGACAGGAGAAGTGCATTCCGGTTCCGTTTGACAGATTAAGATTGAAAGTTGTTCAGATGCCGAAGAAACGGCAGGCGTTTTTGTAGGTGATTTCTGCAGCTTCGTCGGGCGTGATGCCGCGGACATCGGCAATGGCTTCACAGGTGTGCGTCAAGTAGCCGGAATAGTTGATTTTTCCGCGGTGGGGAACGGGCGGGAGATAAGGACAGTCGGTTTCGATCAGGATGCGGTCAGCGGGAACGATTGCCGCTGCTTCCTTGACTTTGCCCGCATTTTTATAGGTGACAGGACCGGAGAACGAGATGTACCAGCCCAGATCACAGAGCTGACGCGCCATTTCCGCCGTGCCGCTGTAGCTGTGGAGCACACCGTGTGCATTCGGATGACGGCGGATCATGTCAAAGGTGTCTCCTGCAGCATCACGGGAGTGAATAATCACGGGCAGACCGAGCTTTTCGGCAAGGGTGAGCTGTGCGTCAAAGAAATAAGTCTGCAATTCCTTGTCCGTACCGTCCCAGTGGTAGTCGTACCCGATTTCTCCGATCGCGCGGACTTTTTCGTGTGCTGCGAGTGCTTCCAGTTCGGCAAGAGCGGAAGCGTGCCGATCGGCGGGGATATTCTGTCCGTCACAGGGATGGATACCGACTGCCGCATAAATGAAGTCATATTCTTCCGCCAGTCTGACGGATGCAATCGAATGCGGGAGACTGGAGCCGACATTGACGATTTTTTCCACACCGGCTTCCCTTGCAAGACGGAGGGCACCTGCCATGCCGCCTTCAAATTCCTCGTCAAAGCGGTGATCGTCGTAATGAGCGTGTGAATCGAAAAGAGGATGCATTACCGTACTCTTTCTCCGAGCGGGGTTTCGGGATCGAGGAAGACCACGCGGATCTGTTCCTCACCGGATGCGAGAATCATGCCGTTGGATTCAATGCCGCAGAGAACGGCAGGCTTGAGGTTGGCAACGAGGATGATCTTCTTGCCGATCAGAGCTTCCGGTTCGTAGAATTTTGCGATGCCGGAAACAACGGTGCGTTCTTCGTAGCCGAGGTCAACAGTCAGCTTCAGGAGCTTTTTCGCCTTCGGAACCTTTTCGCACGCCTTGATCTGTGCAGTACGCAGTTCGACGTTCATGAAGTCGTCAATGGCAATCTGCGCGATGCCTTCCGGCTTTTCAGGCTTTTGTGCAGCTTTTTCGGCAGCTTCCGCCGCTTTCTTGGCAGCTTCGCGTTCCGCTTCCAGTTCGGCAGCCAGCTTTGCCTCGTCGATTCTTGCGAACAGGGGAGCAGCTTCACCGACTGTTTTGCCGGATTCCAGTGCGCCGAAAGTGAAGATGGTATCATAATCGCGGACATCGGAATTGAGGGATGCGAAAATGGAGTCAACCGTGGTGGGAATGATGGAAGCAAGCATGACCGCGCCGATACGGATTGTTTCGAGCAGGTTGTAGATAACGGCTGCCAGACGGGGCATGGTTTCCTCAGACTTGGCGAGCGTCCACGGCGTCGTTTCGTCGATATACTTGTTTGCGCGGCGGAGCATGGTGAAAACATCGGCGCACGCATCTGCGAGATGGTAGGAGTCCATGTTTTCGGTGAAGCTCTTGGCTGCTGTCCGGCACGCTTCCTTCAGTTCAGCATCGGGACCTTCTTCCGTACCGGGTGTGGGAATGACGCCGTCAAAGTATTTTTTCGTCATGGCAATGGTGCGGGAGACAAGGTTACCGAGATTGTTTGCAAGGTCGGTGTTGTAACGGTTTGCAACCGCTTCGATGGTGATGGAACCGTCGGCTGCATAGGGCATTTCGGAGATGCAGTAGTGACGGACTCCGTCCATGGTAAATCTCTTTGCAAGATCATCGGCATAAATGACATTGCCGCGGGACTTGGACATCTTATCTGCGCCGAAATTGAACCACGGATGCGCGAAAATCTTCTTCGGAAGCGGAATGTCAAGGGACATGAGGAAAATCGGCCAGTAAATGGAGTGGAAGCGCGCGATGTCCTTACCGATCACGTGTACATCGGCAGGCCAGTACTTCTTGAATTTTTCGGACTGTTCTTCCCAGCTCTTGTCCGGGTCGTAGCCGATGGCAGTGATATAGTTGGTCAGCGCGTCAAGCCAAACGTAGACAACGTGCTTGTCGTCGAAGTCAACGGGGATACCCCACTTGAAGCTGGTTCTGGATACGCAGAGATCCTGCAGCCCGGGCTTGAGGAAGTTGTTGACCATTTCCTTGCGGCGGGATTCGGGTTCGAGGAAATCCGGGTGTTCTTCAAAGTGCTTCATCAGACGGTCAGCGTACTTGGACATTTTGAAGAAGTAGGCTTCTTCCGTGGTGAGCTGGACTTCACGTCCGCAGTCGGGACACTTGCCGTCCACAAGCTGGGTTTGGGTGAAGAAGGATTCGCAGGGCGTGCAGTACCAGCCTTCGTAGTGACCCTTGTAGATGTCGCCCTTGTCGAACATCTTCTTGAAGATCTTCTTGACAGCAGCTTCGTGGTAGTCGTCGGTTGTGCGGATGAAGTGGTCGTAGCTGGCGCCGGTGAGATCCCAGATGCCGCGGATCACGTCAGCAACACCGTCCACATACTGCTTGGGGGTGATGCCGGCGTCAAGAGCCTTGTTTTCGATTTTCTGTCCGTGCTCGTCCGTACCGGTGCAGAAGAAAACATCGTATCCGCGCTGTCTCTTGTAGCGGGCGATGGCGTCGGTGGCGATGATTTCGTAGGTGTTGCCGATATGCGGCTTGGTGGACGCATAGGCAATGGCGGTGGTTATATAATATTTTTCAGCCATGGTATATTTCTCCAGTGTAATTTTCAGGTTCAGATTTTCTTTCCGGCAATCCAGACGGATTCGAGTTCGGGTGCGTTTTTGTCGCGGATCATGATGAAATCGGCACGCAGTCCGACTGCAATCGAACCGCAGACATTTTCAAGTCCGCTCATTCTGGCGGGATTGACGGTTGCCGCAGGCAGAGCTTCTTCAAGCGTTTTGTCGGTGAAGGACATATAGTTGACCAGTGCGGTGAACAGATCAAGCGTACTGCCGGCAATCACGCCTTCTTCGTTGACCGCTATGCCGTTTTTGACAATGACGTGCAGCCCGGCAATGGAATAATTTCCGTTGGGACAGCCGGCTGCTTCCATGGAGTCGGTGATCAGAACCATGTGGTTCGGTTCTTTTACGCGGCTTGCCAGACGGATCATATCGGGATGGATGTGCTCACCGTCGCAGATCAGTTCGGTGTAAGCGGTATCGCAGAGTAGGGAAGCGGCGATGTTTCCGGGCTCGCGGTGATGCAGGGGCTTCATGGTGTTGAAGGTGTGCGTGAATCCCGTAATGCCCCAGCGGACAGCATCGAGGGACTGTTCGTACGTTGCGTCACTGTGTGCCAGCGATGCGACAGCACCCATGGACACCGCTGTTTCGGCGAATTCTTTTCCGCCTTCCATCTCAAAAGCAGCGGATATGCGCATCGGTGCGGGCTGCATTTTCGCAAGATACATCTTCAGTTCTGCGGGATCCAGCGGTGCAAGAAGATGTTCGGGGTGTGCGCCGCGGCGTTTGGGATTGAGATAACGTCCTTCGAGATGAATGCCTGCGATATGGCAAAGCCCTTCTTCGGACACACGGTTTTTCTGAATGGCTTCGATGGAAGCGTCCAGACTGGCAGGTTCAGCGGAGGCGAGCGTTGCAAGAATGGTGGTCGTTCCGGCTTCTGCATAGGAGCGGCGCATGGCACGGCATCCGTCCGCATCGGCAGTATTGAAGTCATATCCGGCGCGTCCGTGGGTGTGAACATCAACCAGCCCGGGAAGGATGTACATTCCCTCACAGTCAATAACCGCAGTGTCCTCATCGGGAGATGCGGATAAAGAGATATCCGTGATCACGCCGTTTTCCGTCATAAGATCGGTGCGGATGAAGGCGTGCTGTGCTTCGGAATAGACAAATCCGTTCTGAAAAAGTGTTTTCATTGTTGGTTTTTCCTCCCTCCATCAAATAACTTGTTCTTCGTATTGTATCATTATAACAGAAAAACGTCTTTTTTACAAGACGTTTTTGCTATGCTTATTGCACAGGAATCTGTAAACATTATTTGCACAAAATGGCATAATAATACAATTCACGATTTGTTTTGTTCAAAAAATATCAAAAATAGATGTTCTTTATTCAAAACAGGCTTGCTTTTTTTGTATGGTGAACAGAGATGCGAAAATATGCGGATCAGAGCACCGTTATTCACCGCGGCCGCACTGCCACTGAATCCAGCCGGATGCAAAGGGATCGCGGCGGCGCTTGAGTTCGGCGAAGAGCTTTTCACTGAGTTCCGCCATGATTTCCTTGTAAGCCGGATCGGCGGCACGGTTGACTTTTTCACCCGGATCAATCGTCAGATCGTAGAATTCGTCCACATCGGTCATGTTCCAGATGTATTTGTACTTTTCCGTGCGGATACCGCGCTGGGAGAACAGACCGAACTGCTGACCGTTCGAGGTGAAGACCGCGTAATCAGGGGTTTCCGTTCCGTCAATGTAGTCGGATGCTGCGCGGCCGTGACGTTCGCTCTGTGCGGTCAGACCGGCAATTTTTTCGACTGTGGGCGCAACATCAAGAGAGCTGCACGCGAACTTTTCAACGACAGCATGACCGAGGGAAGGATGGCGGACAATAAACGGAACATGAACCACACCGTCGTAAAGGATGTAGTGCTTGTCCATCATGCCGTGGTCGCCGCTTGTGTCACCGTGGTCGGAGAGCAGGATGATCAGCGTGTCGTTGTACTGTCCCGTTTCGCGCAGTGTATCGAGGACATGACCGATTGCTGCGTCCGTCTGTGTAATCATGCCGAAATAGAACGCTTTGGTCGGAGCGAAATCCTTCCATTCGTAATTTTCAAGATGCCAGTTCTGGATCTGCTTTTTCTGGATGTACGGTTTTCCTTCCAGCGTATCGCCGAATCCGGGCCACGGCGTCATATCTTCCGGTGCGTACATGGTATCATACGGTGCGGAAGGACGGCAGGGCAGATGCGGGTCTGTCAGATCCAGCCATGCGTGCCATGCTTCACCGGCGCTTTCGCGGATGAACGATGCAACCGAGTCGCAGATGCGGTATGTCTTGGTGTCTTCAAACGCGATCGGATTCGGGCAGCCGAACCAGCTGTTGGTGTAGTCGATTCTGCCGTATTTTTCACCGATTTCACGGGCATAATCACCGTTGTCAAAAATGGTTTCATAGCCGAAAGCATTTTCGTTTCCGTGCGGGGATGCGTCCCAATGACCGGCGAAGGCACAGCGGTAACCCGCATCTTTCAGTTCCGATACCCATGTGGGAACGGCGGGATTGGCACCGTTGCCGCGCAGGAAATTATAGTTGCACAGGATGCCGAGCGATTCGGGCTGTACGCCTGTAAGCATCGCCTGTCTTGACGGTGCGCAGACGGGGAAGGGGGTGTAAGCGTTTTTGAAGAACAGACCTTCATCGGCAAGACGGTCGATGTTCGGCGTTTTCACAGGGTTCTCTCCGGCATAACCGATTGAGTCGTAGCGGAGCTGGTCGCAGACAATAAAAAGAACATTGGGTTTGGAAGCTGCCATCGTATGATCCTTTCTTCGGGAAGTTCCGATTGTTGAAATGGGGTCAGATGTTTTCGAGAATGTATCTTGCGGCGTTCATGCCGGTTTCGGAGCCGATTTTTCCGTCTTCCATGCCTTCAAATTCAACGGAAACGAATCCGTTGTAACCGGCATCGCGGATATAGCCGAGGATGGTCCAGATATCGAGGTCACCCTGTGCGAGAATGGAGCCGCGGAGCATGGACACGCCGGAATTGGAGGAGAACCAGCAGCCGGAGTCGCAGCGGAAGAGACCGCCGTTTCCGGTCAGACGGTCAGCGCGGCGGATGTAGAAGTCCTTGAGGTGCACCATCTTTGCATACGGTGCGCACTTCTTGACAGCAACGGTACAGTTTTCGTCCACGCAGGTGAAGTTGCCCGTGTCGAGCAGAAGACCGAAGTTGTCGCGGTTGACTTCTTCAATGAGACGGATGACACGGTCGGAGCCATTGACGAAGAATCCGTGGTTTTCAACGAGCGTGGTGATGCCGTACTGAGACGCATAATCGGCAAGCTCGCGGCTGGTTTCCACGGCAATCGGGAATTCGCGTTCAAATGCAGTCGGTGTGTTCGATTCCAGCGGACGGCGGAAGGAGGAAATGTCGTGGCGCATGAATTTCAGTCCCAGCTTGGCGGCAACGTCGATGTGTCTCTTCAGGCGTTCGACTTCCGCTTTTTTGGCATCGGGATCGAATTTGAGAAGGTCGCCGAGAACGGCGTAGTTCGAGAGGGGCAGGTCGATTTCAGCGGAAACTGCCTTGATTTCGGCGATCAGCTCTTCATTGAATTCCCCGGTCGCATCGTCGTGAAGCGTAAAGCCGAAGGGAACAAGCTCGATGTGTTCCGCGCCTTTTTCTTTGGCAAAGCGCATGACTTCCGTTACGGACATCAGCCCGCCGCAGATATAGTTGTTCATGCTGTAGGAGGTAAGACCGATTTTCATATTATATACCCTTTCGTGAGGTGGTTTTCTGTTATTTATGTCTGCCGCTCACTCATCATCGCGGACAGCGACAGCGGAATAAATTTCGTTTTTGCTGACACCGCGGGCTTTGGCGGCGGCTTTGATGGCGTCCATGCGCTTCATGCCGCTGTCGATCAGCTGCTGCACGTGTTCGGCGGGATCGGCAGGATAGGCACTGCGCTGTTCTTCGAGAATTTCGCTTTTCGGCTTGCCGGCAATGACGAGGACATACTCTCCGCGCGGTTCCCGTTCTTTGTAGATCTCTGCTGCCTGCGAAAGCGTGGTTCGCATGATTTCTTCATTTAACTTGGTCAGTTCGCGGCAAAGTGCGGCAGGACGGTTTCCGAAGGCTTTTTCGAGATCCGCGAGTGTTGTGCGGAGCTTGTGCGGCGCTTCGTAGAAAACCATTGTCCGCACTTCGTTTTCCAGTTCCCGGAGATGTTCGGCACGTTCGCTTTTCTGCGTGCTGAGAAAGCCTTCAAAGGTGAAGCGGCGGGTATCCATGCCGGAGAGCGTGAGCGCCGTGATTCCGGCACAGCATCCGGGGACGGACGTGACGGGGATATTCCGCGCGGCGCACAGTTTCACCAGATCCTCGCCCGGGTCGCTGATTGCCGGTGTTCCGGCATCGGTGATGAGCGCGCAGGATTCCCCGTTTTCAAGGCGCTCGCAGATGTACGGACCGCGTTCGCGTTTGTTGTGTTCAAAATAACTGACCATCGGCTTGGAAATGCCGAGACGGGAGAGAAGGATTCCCGAATTGCGGGTGTCCTCTGCGGCGATGAAATCGACTTCGGAAAGCACCTTGCACGCACGTTCCGATAGGTCTGCCAGATTGCCGATGGGCGTTGCGACAAGGTATAAGGTTCTGCCGAGAACGGCATTTTTTTCGTGTGTGAGAGACTGACTGTTCACGGATAACTCCATTCCTTGAGGGTGTCTGGATCAGAAGAGGTGTTCGAGAGAGAAAGTATCATAAACTGTCTGCATATCGTTTGTATAGACAGAAGAGGCTTTGTCCGCATAAATCAGAAGCGGACGGGATACGACCAGTCCGGGGGAGGCACCTTTTTTCCCTTCCGCGAGGAGCAGGCATGGCTTGTCTTCGGTTGTCGGATAGACGAGCAGAAGGCGTTTCGGCTCCAGTCCGGCGTTCGACATAGCTGTGAGCAGCTCTGCCATACGGTCAGGTCGGTAGACGACGGTGAAGTACCCGCCGAATTTGAGCAGTTTCGCACTGCTGCGGCAGAAATCCGTGATCGTACCGTTTTCTTCCCGGCGGGCAGTGTTCATTTCCGCGGCGGCATTGTCCTTTCCGGAGGACACGCGCATATACGGCGGATTGGAGAGCACGGCATCGGCTTCGCCGCCGAAGAGATCGGGCGTGAAATCGCGGATGTCTCCCGTATGTACTGTGATGCGGTCGGAAAGGGAATTGAGCGCGGCATTGCGTTCGGTAAGGGAAGCGAAGTACGGCTGGATTTCCACGGGATGCATCTGCCGGAATTTGTTTCCGGAAGCGGCAAGCAGAGAAACGACACCGGTTCCGCTGCCGATTTCGATGGCAGTGCCGTTCGGTTTCGGACGCGCGAATGCGGCAAGCAGGTAACTGTCCGTACCGAAGGTGAGGCCTTTTTTCAGTTGAATCAGGGAAAGGCTTTCGTTGATGTTGTCAAGCCGTTCGGTACAGGGATCGTACAGCGTCATGGTTTCCTCCGCGTCCGTATTTTTTCATGGCAAAGGGGAGAAAACTGATAACGCCCTCTCCCCCTCATTGGTATTTATTCTGCCATGTGTCGGAATTATTCGTCTTCCGGCTTCGGAGCTTCTACAGGACATACGCCTGCGCAAGCGCCGCAGTCAAGGCATTCGTCTGCGTTGATGACCATCTTGCCATCCTTTTCGGAAATAGCTTCAACGGGACATTCTTCAACACAAGCACCGCAGTTGATGCAGTCGTCAGTAATCTTATAAGCCATGATTTACACCTCCGTGTTAAGATAATTCATTCTAACACAAAACCGGGAGAAAAGAAATAGGTTTTTGAAAAAATTTTTCAAAAAATTTTGTGAAAACCGACATTTTCTGCGGGATCATGGAGAATTTTCGTTTTATAAACGGATTTTCGCGTCAGTTCGATGCTTTATCGTACTCGCGGCGGTTCTTTTTAAGGACGGTTACGTTATCACGGTGATAGCTTTTGATGCTGCCGTCGCCGAGCTTGACTTTGATCGTCCCGGCAAGAGGACTGATTTCGGTTACCGTGCCGACACCGTCCGCAGTCTTGACAGTCGAATCCACCGGAGGCGTACGGGCGATTTCTTCTTCATAGGTTTCGTGTTCGTAGCGCAGACAGCACATCAGGCGTCCGCAGGTACCGGAAATTTTGGACGAGTTCAGGGACAGATTCTGTTCCTTTGCCATTTTGATGGAAACCTGAACAAAGTCGGACAGAAAGCTCGAACAGCAAAGCGGTCTTCCGCAGACGCCGAGGCCGCCGATGAGCTTAGCCTGGTCGCGGATCTGAATCTGACGCAGTTCGATGCGGGTGCGGAATACGGATGCGAGATCCTTGACGAGATCACGGAAGTCCACGCGAACCTCTGCATAGAAATAGAAGAGGAGCTTGGAATTGTCAAACGTATATTCCGCTTCGATCAGCTTCATATCCAGACCATGATCCGCAATTTTCTGCCGACAGATTTCAAATGCTTCCGCTTCCAGTTTTTTATTTGCTTCATAGCGTTCCGTATCGCGGTCGGTTGCGATGCGTATGACCGGGCGGAGCGGCGGAACGATTTTTGCTGAGGAAACAAGCTGATTGGGCGTAGATACAAAACCGTACTCCATGCCGCGGGCGGTTTCAACAATCACACGGTCATTTTCCTGAACCTTCAGCTCGCCGGGGGCAAAATAGTAAACCTTTCCGGTGTCACGAAAGCGCACGCCGATGATTTCGATTTTTTCGGGCTTGTTTTCTCTATAATCTAAGGTTTCGATATTTTCGTTGTTCATAGAATTCTCCATTCTTAACTGTTCATGATCAGTGCGGTGAGAATAGCGGACTGGGATACATTCGCACCGATATCTTCTTCCGCCTGTGCCAGCATGGCAGACAGCTCCATGACACGCCGTGCGGAGACTTTTCTTGTATATGCGGGGATACCGTCGGCGGAGCTGTAGAAGAGAAGATCCGCGCCTTTTTTTTCTGCGAGAATATCACGCAGTGCACAGCGTGCAAGGGACAGAACTTCGCGGGTGCTTTTTCGCTCCTTCGGCATGGATTTTGTGGCAAAAACCAGCGCTTCCGATTTTTTTGCCGCCAGAAGATGACGGACAAGCTCTCCGGCGGTTTCATAGAGCTTCTGTTCGGCTTCTCCGTGTTCGTACAGGGCAGTAGCCTGACCGATCGTTCCTCCTGCTAAATGGGCTGCACGGACAATGCGGTCTCTGGATGCGCGGCTGCCGTATTTCTCCGTGAGAAACGCTTCGAGAAAATCCGCACCGAACCGCTCCATACGGATGACGGGTGCTCGGCTGCGGATGGTTTCCAGGAGTGCTGAGGCATCCTCACAGAGAAGCAGGAACAGGACATACGGCGGCGGCTCTTCCAGAGAGAGCAGCAGGGCGTTCTGTGCCTGTACGGTCATCAGATGCGCATTTTCGATGAGGTAGAATTTTTTTTCACCGTCGTTCGGCGTGACATAGAGAGACTGCTTGATGGTACGGATGGCGTCAACACCGATGGAAGCCTTGTCCTCATTCGAGACGGTAAGAATATCGACAGAAAAGTTACCGAGGATTTTTCTGCACGTACTGCATTCGCCGCAGGGCAGGGAATGGGATGGCTGCAGACGGTTTTCGCAAAGGACGGACGCGCAGATCAACCGGGCAAGCGTGTGTTTTCCGGAACCTGCGGGACCTTCGAGAATATAGGCGTGTGCGCTTCTGCCGTGTGCGAGATCGCTGCCGAGCATTTCCTTGACTGCGTGATTTCCGGTCAGATTGGGGAAGACAATACGATCCTGCATCGGGTGCACCTGCCTTTCATTTTGGTAAAATGCGGAAAAAACGGGGATTTTTCCTCCGGACTTATTTTTCCACTCTGTATTATAGCATAAAGTGCGTGTGTTTGTCAAATCCTTATCCGTACAATTCCACACAACTTTGGAGGTGAACCGAATGAAAAAATTTGCGGAAAAATACGCGGAGGCAATTCTGTGGACGGCGGGCGTACTGCTCTTGGCCATTCTCGCACTGTCCGTTTTCCTGTTTTTCTCTTTCCGTGCGGATCAGCGGATGCGGGAATCGTCCGCAATGCTCAGCCGTGCGGAATATGAAAGCAGTCTGGAGAATTTCCAGAAAGCACTGGACAGCGGCGACGACAGGCTGATTTATCACTGTGCACAGAAAGCGGCGGAAACAGCGGCTTCGGCAGGGGAGCGGAATGCGGCTTCGGTGTTCCGGTATGCAGCCGGAGAAATTCTGAGAGGGACAGAGCAGATTCCGATGATCCGGCAGACAGTGGATGCGTTTTTTGTAAACGGAACAATGCCGCATCAGGAGATCAGGACTGAAGAAGAAAATGACGATGAAGCGAAAGCTGTGGTGTCATGGCGGGTTGAGAATGCGGAAAAATGCGTCAGCCGGCTGTTCGGGGAGCATAATTCCCTGCGCAGAGGAGCCAAAAGCAGAAACGGCGAGCTGCTCTACTCCTGCTCCAATGCCTATGCTGTCATTGATGCGCGGACGGGACTGCCCGTGGAAGCCGCAATTTCCATGCCGCCTGCCGAACAGATTCTCGGAGCGGATGCCTGCGTAAACAGTGCTCTGCGGTTTCTCGGAGATTTCTTCCCGGATGAAGTCGCCGCATCGGCATCCGTCAGGGGCATTTCCGCCGATTCCGTATCCGGGACATTTGCAGTTACTCTGACCGCGGCAGGACGCATGATGACCGTTTCCGTCCGCCGGGACAACGGAAAGGTTGTGCAGTTGACAACAAGATAAAAGATTGTCCGTTCCCCCTTGCAATAACCGGATTTTTTTGCTATACTGTGGGCATAGCGATCCCGCGTATGCAAAGAAAGGCAAGGATATCAGGATGAAAATCGGACTGTTCACGGATCCACACTACTGTACAAAAGACGTAACCTGCCGGACAAGGAGACCGCTGCTGTCTTACGGGAAAATCCGGGAAGCGATGCAGGCATTTGCGGATGCGGAGGTTGATCTGGTGATCTGCCTTGGCGATCTTGTGGATGAATGCGGTACTGAGGAAGAAAATACTGCCGAAATCGTGAGACTGACGGAGATGATGCGCTCGTTCGGCGTGCCGTTCTTTTCTCTGATGGGCAATCACGATTACGAAAACTTTAGGCACAAGGAATTCTGCCGGTACGCGAATCCTGCGCCGGGAATGATGCGGTGCGGCGATAGTACGCTGATTTTCCTTGATGCCAACTATTCCTCCGAGGGCATACACCGTGTGTACAAAAGGCACGAAATTGACTGGACGGATGCTTATGTACCGCGGAATCAGTCGAGAAATCTCGCAGAAATTCTCGCACAGCCCGAAACGGTGTCCGCATACGTATTCCTGCACCAGAATCTCGACCCGGATGTGGAGAAGCGGCATATTGTCAGAAATGCGGCGGAAATCCGTGAAATCATCCGTGCGTCCGGCAAAGTCAGAGCTGTTTATCAGGGGCACTATCATCCCGGACATGAAAATGTGATTAACGGAATACCGTACCATACTCTCCCTGCCATGTGCGAAGGGGAAGAAAACCGGTATTTTATTGCGGAACTATAAAAAAACGGGGCTGTCGCACTTAGGGAAAAATCCCGAAATGCGACAGCCTTGATTTGTATCCAGACTGTTTATTCGTTCTTTTTCTCCTTTAGCGAGGAGAAAAAGAACCAAAAAGAGGAACTTTATCAGAAGTCTTGGGTGTTTCGA
>JAFQLN010000024.1 GCA_017414585.1 Clostridia bacterium
CGCCGCTTTCAGCTGCACGGTGTTCTCACAGGTGCCGTCAACAAAATCCGTTTTTTCATCAACCGTAATCGGCTCCAGATAATTGCCGGCATTGATGATATCCGGATCTCCCGTCACAGTGACAGTTTCCGGCAGGATGCTGATCTCAGTATTGCCTTCATGCAGAAATCCGTGCTCGAACACAACCGAAAGAGGAACCTCCACCGATTTGATGACCGGAATTTCCACCGTCACTTCCTGCGGATAGAACTGGATATACTGGTTTTCGATGATTCTGCCGTATGCGTCTTCCAGATGGACTTTCTGGGAAATGGTTGTCGTGCGCGTCACACCGGTCAGATCGAGCGGCACAACGGCTTTGTCAATCTGATCAAGGTATTTGGACGGTCCTGTGACGGTGATTTTATCCACGGGAAAATCAATGCTTCCCGTATAGCATCCGTCGGGCAGTTTCGTGTTGTCCCTGCGTTCTGTCAGGTCCACGGAAATCTGTACCGAACGGTCGAGATAAACGGAGATGGATTCCTGTGACATTCCGACCAGCTTGCATCCGGCGGGCACATCAACGGTTACTTTGCAGTCGTATCTGCCGCTGCCGGATTTGATGGTGCTCATGTCCGCCGTTGCGATGATGTCGCTCTCGGTCAGCTTGGACACAACGCTCTTTTTTCCGGAAAGGGTGACGTCGATCATCGTGCCGTAACCGTTGTAAATCGCCAGATTGCTTTCGTTCAGAGAATCCGTGTTGGTCAGCTCCACGACGATATGGCTGAAGGTCTGTTCATGTTCGGGACTCTCCACCATCATGACATAAATCCAGAGACAGAATGCGGCAAAAACACAGAGAATCTTTACCGCAAGATTTCCCCGCTGCCGGACTGCAGTCCCGGAATGCTTTGTGTGCATAGGATCCGATGTATTCAGATTCATACTGACTCCTTTCCGTTCGGGTCGGTTTTATTCTTATCATGATGTACCATGGGCGTAATCTCCCGTACACGTGTGATGAGATTGAACTTTTTCTTATCCGCAGACTCGTCTCCGAGCAGATGGTGCTTCAGAAACGCGGTCAGCGTATCATAATCATATCCGCGCGTCAGTTCTCCTTCGAGCGCCGCGGAAATCGTTCCCGTTTCTTCCGAGACAATGACAACCACCGCGTCGCTGTTTTCACTCATGCCGATGCCTGCACGGTGGCGGGTTCCGAGATCCTTGATGATATCGGGATTGTTGGAAAGCGGCAGAAGACAGCCGGCTGCGTGCACACGGGAATTGCGGATGATCATCGCGCCGTCGTGCATGGGTGCCTTGTTGAAGAAAATGTTCTTGATGAGAAAGGATACGGGTGCTGCGTCCACAACCGTACCGGTCATGATCACGTCCCCGAGTCTGGTCGTTCGTTCAAATACAATCAGCGCACCTGTCTTCGTTTCGGAAAAATCACAGACTGCGGATGCCACTTCTTCAATCATGCCGGTAATGGCTGCTGAGTCCTTGGTTTCTCCGATGCTCTTGATGCCGCGCAGAGGGGTTGCGCCCACTTTTTCAAGTACCGAACGGATTTCGGGCTGGAAAAGGATCACGAGCGTGATGACACCAATCTGGAAGATATTCTGCAGGATGTACTGCAGGACATACATATCGAAAATCCTGCTGATTACCTGCACGACAAAGAGAAGCAGGACGCCGATGGCAAGTTTCCCGGCCCGCCGTTCCTTGATGAATTTATACAGGAAATAAAGCAGAACGGAAACGCAGGCAATGTCAACCATATCGGCGAAATTGATGTTGCGGATGATATTGAGAATATCTGTGAGCTGATCCGAAACAGCGGCAAGCAGTATGCGCACGGCGGTAAAATCCCTTCTTTGATTTGATTTTATTATTATACCACATCGGCGTGTGTTTTTCAAACCTTTTTATATGAAATCTTTCATAATATTGCCGTTCTTTTCCCTCCGTGCATCTTTCACAACAGCAATGGTATAATTATACAAATAGTTTACAAAATTACCCCTTTACATTTCATGCGGAAAATGATACAATATATTTTATCATCGTTTATATGAATTGGACCGGTTATGCAGATCAATTTCTCCCATCCCCTGACCATTGTGTGCGGACATTACGGCAGCGGAAAGACCAATGTTGCCGTCAACTTCGCACTGGAAACCAAAAAGAATCATCCCGCAAAAGCGGTGCACATTGCGGATATCGACATCGTCAATCCCTATTTCCGGACTGCGGATGCAAAGGAAATTCTGGAACAGAACGGTGTGGAAGTTCTCGTTCCGCCTTTTGCCAACACCAATGTGGACATACCATCCCTCCCGCCGAAGCTGGTTGCGCTCTTCGATATCGGAAAGGATGCATTTTCATTCATTGATGTGGGCGGAGACGACGGTTCCGTTGCGCTCGGGATGTATCACGAAGCCATCGAACGCGCCGGATACGACATGATCTGTGTCGTCAACAACTGCCGCCCGCTGATTGCCGATCCCCGTGATGCTTACGAATGTATGCGAGAAATCGAAGAAGCATCCCATCTGCGCTGCACAATGCTGGTCAACAATTCATCCCTCGGTGCGGAAACAACAGCGGCGGATCTGATCGAAAGCGTTGGATATGCAAAAGAATGCGCGCGGATTGCCGGTCTTCCTCTCCTTTGCCACACATATTGTCCGGAATATGTTCCGGATGCAGTTCGGAAGTTTGAAGAAGCCGGACTCGGCAATGAACCGCTGTTTCCGATCAGAAACATCACCAAGCGGCTTTACTGATTGAAAATGTCCTTCGCCGCAAAACCATATGATGAATAAATTATCTTCTCCCAGGAGGAAAAAATGAATAAAGTTACATTCAGAACAGAACGCTGCAAGGGCTGCGGTCTTTGCGTGGAAGTATGTCCGAAGAAAATTCTCGAACTGGACGCAGGTGTTCTCAACGCGAAGGGTTTTCACCCTGCCAAGATCACCTCTCAGGAAAAGTGCATTGCCTGCGCGATGTGTGCGACAATGTGCCCCGACTGTGTTATCAAAGTGGAAAAAGATGTTTGAGTGATAAAAGGAGTTACAGAAAATGGCTAAGAAAGTTTTGATGAAGGGCAACGAAGCGATTGCTGAAGCGGCTATCGCTGCGGGATGCGTTCATTTCTTCGGTTATCCGATCACCCCTCAGACCGAAATTGCGGAATATATGGCAAAGCGTCTGCCCAAGGTCGGCGGACTCTGCCTGCAGGCGGAAAGTGAAGTTGCCGCCATCAATATGCTCATGGGCGCAGCGTCCACCGGCACACGCGCTATGACCTCTTCCTCTTCCCCCGGGATTTCCCTCAAGAGTGAAGGTATTTCCTATATCGCAGGCTGCGATCTCCCCTGCCTGATCGTCAATGTACAGCGCGGCGGTCCCGGTCTGGGCGGCATTCAGCCCTCTCAGGCGGACTACTATCAGGCTACCCGCGGCGTCGGTCACGGTGATATGCGCCTGATCGTTCTTGCGCCTTCCTCCGTACAGGAAATGGCATCCCTGACCGCAGAAGCGTTCGACCTCGCCGACACATACCGGATGCCTGCTATGCTTCTCGCTGACGGTGCGCTCGGCCAGATGATGGAACCCGTTGACTTTGAAGCCTTCCCTAATAGAGAAGTTCCCGAAAAGACATGGGCAACGGTCGGTCACGGCGGCAAGAGAAAGAAGAACATTGAC
>JAFQLN010000172.1 GCA_017414585.1 Clostridia bacterium
CATATGCCGACAAATCACAAAAAAGAATTCCCCTTTTCCCTGCCATTCATTCTTGACGGAGCAACCGGAACCGAGCTCACACGGCGCGGCATGAAGGAAGGCGACTGTACCGAACGCTTCATTTCGGACAACCCGTCAATTCTCACAGGTCTGCAGCAGGAATACCGCCTTGCAGGAAGCGACGGATGTCTCGCACCCACCTTCGGCGCCAATCTGCCAACCCTTCTCCGACACGGATATTCCGCTGACGAAGCCGATGCAATATGCGCGTCCCTTTTTTCGCTCTCCAAATCCTCCGCAGAGGGCAGCATGAAAATCGGCGGCGATATGTCTCCCACGGGACTTCTTCTCAAGCCCTACGGCGACACCGATCCCGACGAAGTATACAACATTTACCAAAAGCAGGCACGTGTTCTTCTTGACTGCGGCGCTGACTTTTTCTTCATCGAAACTATGATCTCCGCCGCCGAAGCGTATCAGGCGGTCCGTGCCGTGCGGGATCTTGACAGCAGTATCCCCATATTTGTATCGCTGACCGTCAATGAAAACGGACGCACCATGAACGGTGACTCCGCCGCTGCGGCTCTTGTAACCATGTCAAAATTCCGCATTGACGGCTTTGGATGCAACTGCAGCATAGGCCCCGATGTCATTCTGAATGCACTCACTCCTGCCGCGCCCATTGCGTGCCTTCTGGGAATTGTGCTGATAGCCAAGCCCAATGCAGGCATGCCCGTAACCGACGAAAACGGCACGCACTTCCCGCTGTCTCCCGAAGACATGGCTTCTTATGCTGACCGTCTCACCGGAATCGGCGTAGGCATATTCGGCGGATGCTGCGGAACGACTCCGGCGCACATCGAAGCCATCGCAAAAGCGGCACGCACTGCAAAAAAGCCCCGATTCGGTGATGTCATCCCTGCCAATGAGGGAATTTACGTATCCACAACACGTCTGTTCGGTATGATCGGGGATGATGCAGAGTACGTTGAGATAAACGGTGACAGCGAGGACGATATATACGACATCACCGAGGACTGTGACGGCGACGAGGTACTGTACTTCGAGCTTCAGGAAGGTGCCGCCGATCTCCTCATCCGCATGGATGCGTTTATATCGAATCCATACGCCCTGCGCGGCGATGAAAATGAAATTGCCAAGGTGGAAGCGGCACTCGCCCGCAAGGTACGGTAATCTTTCGCCGATGCAAGTATTTATGTTAAAATTGTTCCTTCGCCGCACTTGCTTTGTTCACAAATTTGTGATATAATAACATAAATACCATGTTAACAGCTTTTCCGCGTATAACGAAGCGGAGAAATCAGGACGGAGGAAGATTATGGCACTGCAGGAATCCGGGCAGATGTATCTTGAAACCATTTTTGTGCTTTCGGGAAAGCTTGCGCAGGTTCGTTCTATAGATGTGGCTGAGTATATGGGAGTATCGAAGCCCTCGGTCAGCCGTGCGATCGGTCTTCTTCGCGAAAGCGGGCATGTGGAGATGGATCCGGACGGATATCTCACGCTCACCGATCTCGGACGTGATGTTGCGGGAAAGATGTATGAGCGCCACATGTGGCTGACCGACTTCCTGATTCAGCTGGGTGTTGACGAGCAGACTGCTGCCGACGATGCCTGCAAAATCGAGCACTACATCAGTGACGAATCCTTTACAGCGATCAAAAAGCATGCTCTCGAGCATATCAAGAACGGTCTTTGACCGAAGTCACTCAAACGAAAACTGCCTTTCACCGGGGATTTTTCCTCAGCGGAAGGCAGTTTTTTACGTGGATCCTGCACGTACGCAGGAGCTGACGGCGTTAGCCCGTCGCGCTATAGGGGGAGTATGGTTTAGAACCATACGGAATCTGGGGTAGAAAATGCTGCGCATTTTCAGAATTAATGTCCTGCTCGGACGGAGGTCTTGCGCAGACGGC